>CAZHUR010000489.1:0-2396 GCA_964535395.1 uncultured Acidimicrobiales bacterium | reverse complement strand
GTTCACTACGGCAGCGCATTTCTCTCACCGGTAACGACGCCCTAACGATCTCAGAATCAACCCGCGTGGCTGGCTTCGCCGATAGCCTGGCCGCATGGCCCAGAGCAACGAGTTAACCCAAGCAGCCTTCGATCGCCTCAAGGCAGAGCACGACGACCTCACCACCCGAGGACGCGCCGAACTAGCATCGGCAATCGAAGCTGCTCGCGACGAAGTCGACAGTGACGCAGGCGGCGACTTTCGCGCTGCGAAGTATGACCAAAGCAGCCTCGAAGGGCGCATCGAGTTTCTTGCAAGCACCCTCGAAGGGGCAACGATTGTCGAGGCGCCACACGATGGTTGCGTAGGAACAGGCTCGCTCGTCGAATTGAAGTACGGAGGTAGCGACGAGATCGAGACATACCTGTTCGGGTCGATCGAAGAGCGCCAAGAAGGGACCGTCGACCTCTCACCGAAATCTCCACTCGGACTTGTGCTTGCAGGCTCGAAAAGCGGAGACACGGTCACGTTCACCGATCCCGCTGGCCACGAGGTCTCAGTCGAGGTCGTCAACGTCCACTGAGGCAGTTCTCCGCGTCGAGCCATTGGCTGGCCGAGCGTGGGGCGAACTCTAATCGACTCATAGTTTTCTGGCACGACGACGGGCCGTGGCTAGGCTGGGTTCTATGAACGTTCTCGTCATCAATTGCGGATCATCGAGTGCAAAGTTCGCCCTTTTCGATGACGATGAGAATCTCATCGCTCAGGGAAAGCGAGAACGCCTTGGGACCGACAAAGAGCTCCATGGTGAGACCCACGACGAAGCGGTTGCCGCAATTCTCGAATCGGTAACCGAGCATCAGATCGACGCGGTTGGCCATCGCATTGTTCACGGCGGTGCAGACATCAGCCAGTCCTCCATGATCGACCAGTCGGTCATCGATGCCATCACCAAGCACATCCCCGATGCACCCATGCATAACCCGTTCGCGTTGACCGCGATCCACGCTGCTCAAGCAGCGCTCCCATCGGTTCCGCACGTGGCTGTGTTCGACACGGCGTTCCATTCAGGAATGCCCCGTCGCGCCACCACCTATGCAATCGATCAAGACGTGGCTGAACGTCATGAGATTCGACGCTTTGGCTTTCACGGCATCTCCCACGAATATGCCGCTGGTATTGCAGCCGAGTTTCTCGGACGACCTCTTAGAGACCTCCGACTGATCACTCTCCACCTCGGCAGTGGCGCCAGCGCAGCGGCGATCGAATTTGGCCGCTCGACCGAAACCAGCATGGGCAACACTCCCCTCGAGGGACTCGTCATGGGCACACGCTCGGGAGATCTCGATGCCGGAGTAGTACTTTCGCTACTTCGCAGCGGCGAGTTCACCCTCGATGAACTCGACCATTTGCTTAATACCCAGAGCGGTCTTCTTGGATTGTCTGGCCGAAGCAACGATCTGCGTGAGATCGAACAAGCTGCGTCCGAAGGCGACGATCGTGCACGGCTCGCCATCAACGTGTTTGTGCACCGAGCCCGCAAGTACATCGGTGCTTACGCTGCAGCGATGGGTGGGGTCGACGCAATCGTGTTCACCGGCGGCATTGGCGAGAACAGTGCCAGCATGCGGCGCCGCATCCTCCAGCGCCTCGAGTTTCTGGGCCTTGTCTTGGACGAAGACCTCAACCGTGACGCCAGCGTCATCTACGACGCTGACCACGCCTTCATCACCATCGACCGGTCACGAGTTGACGCGATCGTGGTAAAGACCAACGAAGAGCTGATGATCTGTCGAGAAACTCACCGCGTGGTCGAGGCGACTGATCCTCCAGCACCCATGACGATCCCAATTGCCGTGAGCGCACGGCACTGCCACCTCACCGAGGAGACCTTCGCAGAGTTGTTTGGCGAGGATGCAACACCAACCCCCAAATACGAGCTGTCGCAGCCAGGCCAGTACGCGTGCGAACAGCAGGTCACCGTCGTTGGCCCACGTCGAGAGATCGAGAACGTCCGTGTCCTCGGCCCGTTACGCAAGGCCAATCAGGTCGAGATCTCAAGGACCGACGAGTTCCTCATCGGTATCGACGCTCCGGTGCGCGCCTCGGGCAACGTGCGTGGCTCTGCTCCGGTAACGCTGAAGGGCCCGGCGGGTACGGTGAAATTGGCCGAAGGTCTGATCGCAGCCCATCGCCATATCCACATGCATCCCGACGATGCGCGTGCCTTCGATGTGTCCGACGGCGACGAGGTCTCGGTAGCAATCGTTGGAGGTATCCGAGACCTGGTGTTCGGTGACGTCAGGATTCGAGTTCACGAGAACTACAAACTCGAGATGCACATCGACACCGACGAGGCAAACGCTGCCGAACTCGGAACGATCACCGAAGCCACGCTCCATACCGTCGATGTGGAC
>CAZHUR010000488.1:0-2431 GCA_964535395.1 uncultured Acidimicrobiales bacterium | reverse complement strand
CTCTCCGTTGCCACGAGCGATCACGACGTAGGTTCCGCTATTGGTTCCTTGGTTAGTGAGGCTGGTCCCAGACGTCTCGCCGACCCACACGTCGTTTCGACGCACGTTGTAGCCAACGTTTGGCCCGCGGCTCGTCCACTCGACGACATCGCCCGAAGCGGTCGACCTCACGGTGCAGGCAGCGCCGTTTGTGGGAGTCGGGCTCGGCGATGGTGTAGGAGATGGCGCCGCGTTTGGATTGTTGCGCTGGAAGAACGGGTCCTGGGCAATATCACGAGCGGCGTTGAGGGTCGAAGAACTGGAGTCGAGCCACCAGTTGCAACGCGGAGAGCCTGGATGTTCGTCGTGGAAGTAGATCACCGCAGCGAAGCGAGCTGCGTTGTCTGACTCCTTCAAGAAGTCGGCTGCTCGATCGAGCCAGCCAGCCTTGCGACCGCTTGAGCCCTCAGCTGACGCAAACTCCGGAAGGACGAGTTGCTTGTCCGGGTGCCGTTCGGCGAACTCGAGGAAAGGCGTGATGACCCGCTCAAGTTCTTGCCACTGCTCTTGCGGGTTGCGACACTGGTTCCAGTTGTACGGGTCGGCGCCGAGCATGTCGACGTAGGAGTCGCCTGGATACCACTTGCCTGCCGATCGACGGTCGCTTGTGCTCACTTCGAAGCTCCAAGAGGTCATGGTCCAAACCCATTGAACGTCAGCTCCCTGTTGTTCGAACACGGTATGTATCGCGCGCCATGCGGCTTTGAAGTCTTCGTTGTTGCCAAACGATTGGCGGTCACGGGCTTCAGGCTCGTGGTGGAACGCAATCCACACTTCACCATCGAGCTGTTTGACATCGTTGGCCAATGCAACCATTTCGTTATGGATTGTGGAGCCGGGTCGGGCGTCCGCGATCGATCGCCACGAGACTTCGCTGCCGTTGTTGCGCTCGGGCTTGATCGAGATCATCAGGCGGCGTCCACCATCGACCGCAAAGTTGTTGAATCGGTTGTCGAGGTTGTCATTCCAACCTTGGAAGGAACGAACGATAGGTAGCCGAGTACCGAGAGATGATTCGAGGTTCTGGACGGCTTGAATCGACGTCTCGCCGCCGCGTGGCTGCGCGTAGGCACCAAAGAGAACTCCGTCTGCGCTTTGTGCTTCAGCTGACTCAACTCCGCTAACTGCAGAGACCGCAGCGAACAAGCCGACCGCTACCGCCAACGTCATAATTACGACCCGTAAGTTTCGACCAACTCGGGTGCCACGCAAACGCCTAGGGGCCTTTGCTACTTCTGTTCTCGCCTTGGAATTATCGTGATTCATGGGCGGGACAATATCGCTCTCCGTATTACGTTTGTCATCGGAACGACATCTTTCTGTGAGCTTTCCAGAACTCCCTCACTCTTTGTGTTTTCAAGGGTTATAAATGCCTGTTCGCGTGGTATTCAAACGTTTGTGTTGCGATTTGAGAAAGCCTGTCGAAGCGGAACTCGAGCTCCGATGTTGAGCAGCGTGGTCTGATACACCTGAGCGGCGAGACGCAGCATCAGCGGAACCGAGGCGGCGAGGATGAGCAGCGACAGTCCGGTCTGCCAAAGCGGTGGGTTGAGCAGGGCGACACGAAACGGCAAGACGATCGGTGACGTGAAGGGTATGAACGATGCCACCGTCACCACAAGCGTGTCGGGCACGGCGATCGAGCTGACGGCAATGCCGTAGCCGATGATGAGCGGCAACAGCGCTGGCAACTGAGCGGTCTGCGCGTCCTCTTGCCTCGACACCGTGGAGCCGACAGCTGCGAAGCTCGATGCGTAGAAGCCGTAGCCAAGGATGAACGTGATGATCAGGAGTGGAACCGACGACCACACGCCTTCGGGGATCTCGATACCGTCGACCAACAGCAGGCCAATGACCAGACCAGCTACGACGATGAGTAACTGTGAGAACGCCAGAATTCCGAGGCCGATTACCTTTCCCATCAGGAGTCTCAACGGAGTGATCTGGCTCAACAGCACCTCGACGACACGCGACGATTTCTCCTCGATCACCCCCATCATCAGAAATGACCCCCATACCTGGAGAACCATGAAGGTGGCGATTGTCGACACCACCGCAGCAGCGATGCGAACACCTTGCCCGTCATCGTCACCGGTGAGGAGGCGCTCCGCGATCAGCACCTCGGAGAACAGCATCGAGAGTTCATCTCCGCCGAGACCGAGCTCGCTGGCCCGTTCACCAAACTCGACCTCTTGAACGTTGGAACGGATGAAGAGGTCGAGGCTGGACGATACGAATCCATCCCAGACAAGTTCGTCGCCGGTGAACAACACGTCGATTTCGCCTTCTTCGAGGAGGGCTTCGCCGTCGGTGGTTTCGATCACGGTGGGTTCGAGTTCGTCGGTGCCGATGCTCAGAACTTCGCTGAAGGCAACACCATCTCCGGCCACCC
>CAZHUR010000487.1:0-2433 GCA_964535395.1 uncultured Acidimicrobiales bacterium | reverse complement strand
CGAACCGCTCTCGACGCAGGAGCTGACGCAATCTATCCGGGCTATGGCTTTCTTTCGGAGAGTCCCGACCTCGCCGAGGCCTGCGAGCGAGCCGGCATCACCTTCGTCGGCCCCGATTCGAACGTTCTGAAGCTGACCGGAAATAAGATGCGAGCGCGCGAAGCGGCCGAAGCTGCGGGCCTGCCGGTGCTTCAGCAGTCGCCGCCGATCGAAGATCCGACCACCGCCCTTGACTTTGCGTCCGAGATTGGGTTTCCGATCTTTGTGAAGGCAGCCGCGGGTGGTGGCGGCCGTGGTCTTCGTCGAATCGATGACCCAGAAGATCTGACCAGTGCTGTCGATGCGGCCAGGCGAGAGGCTGAGAGTGCCTTCGGTGACTCGACGGTGTTTCTGGAAGAGGCAATGACCGATGTTCGTCACATTGAGGCTCAGGTTCTCGCAGACGGCCAGGGCGGTGTTGTTCACCTCTACGAACGTGACTGCTCAGTGCAGCGACGCTTCCAAAAGGTTGTGGAACTCGCACCGGCTCCAAACCTCGATCCGGCCGTCCGAGAGCCGCTTCTCGACGATGCTGTCCGCTTTGCCAAGTCGATCGACTACAAGAACGCCGGCACGGTCGAGTTCCTGGTCGATGGAACTGGGCGCCATGTCTTCATCGAGATGAACCCTCGTATCCAGGTCGAACACACCGTCACCGAAGAGATCACCGACGTCGACCTTGTCGAGTCGCAGCTTCTCATTGGTTCGGGCAAGTCGCTTGAGGATCTTGGCTTGAGCCAGGAAGTAATCGAGGTCCGAGGCTACGCAATGCAGTGCCGGGTCACCGCAGAAGACCCCGCTAACGATTTTCGCCCTGATACGGGCCGTATCGTCGCCTACCGTCCGGCCACAGGTCCTGGCGTACGGCTCGACGGTTGTGTCTACCAGGGCGTCGAGATCACGCCGTATTTCGATTCGCTGATCGAGAAGATCACTTGTCGAGGTCGAGACTTCGACACGGTTGTTCGCAGGCTTCAGCGTGCGCTCGCCGAGTATCGCGTTCGCGGTGTGGCAACGAACCAGCCGTTCTTGCGAGCGATTCTGGCCGATGATCAGTTCATCTCTGGAGATGTCACCACGTCGTTCATCGACCAGAGACCGGAACTGACAGCAGCATCGGTGGGAGCGAACAGGGCCACCCGACTGCTGAGATACCTCGCTGACGTCACAGTCAACCAACCTCACGGTCCAGCACCGACGCGAATCAACCCGTTGACCAAGCTGCCCGACCGCCCCAACACCGAGCCACAGCCCGGCAGCCGGCAACGACTGCTCGAACTCGGCCCAACAGGTTTCGCCGCTGAGCTACGCTCCAGCAACGCCATTGCGATCACCGACACAACACTGCGTGACGCTCACCAATCAATCCTGGCGACCCGCGTCCGTTCGATCGACCTCGTTGCCGGTGCACGCCAAATCGCTCACACCATGCCAGAGATGTTTAGCCTCGAGTGCTGGGGTGGGGCGACCTTTGACGTCGCGTTGCGTTTCCTGCATGAAGACCCGTGGGAACGTCTTGAGCGCCTTCGAGAAGCGGCTCCCAACATCTGCACGCAGATGCTGTTGCGCGGACGAAACACGGTCGGGTATTCGCCATACCCCGACACGGTGGCCGAGAGTTTTGTCGCCGAAGCAAAAGAGACCGGAATGGACATCTTCCGAGTCTTCGACGCCTTCAACTCCATCGATCAGATGCTTCCAGCGATCAACGCGGTCATCGACGTGGGTGGCGTTGCCGAAGGAACGATCTGCTACTCGGGCAACCTGACCAGCCCCGATGAGGACCTGTACACGATCGACTACTACCTCGGAGTTGCCGAGTCGTTGGTCAAGGCCGGCGTTCACATTCTCTGCATCAAGGACATGGCGGGCTTGCTGCGCGCTGACGCTGCACGAAAGCTTGTGACAACACTGCGAGCTCGGTTCGATCAACCCGTCCACCTTCACACCCACGACACGAGCGGTGGTCAGGTAGCTACCTATCTTGCAGCGATCGAAGCCGGCGTAGACGCGGTAGACGCTGCAGCCCCACCACTGTCGGGCATGACCTCGCAGCCGTCGATGGCAGCGGTCGTCTCGATGACCGACGACACCGACCGTGAATCGGGCGTGTCGCTGGATGCAATTGGCGACCTCGAGCCGTACTGGGAGGCCGTGCGCCAGGTGTACGCACCCTTTGAAGCGGGTCTGGCATCACCGACCGGCACCGTCTACCGTCACGAAATTCCGGGTGGACAACTTTCCAACCTTCGCTCGCAAGCACGAGCGTTGGGGCTGGGTCATCGCTTCGAAGAGGTCGAGAATCTCTACGCTGCCTGCAACCAGCTGCTCGGTCGCCCGATCAAGGTGACACCTTCATCGAAAGTGGTAGGAGATTTGGCTTTGTATATGGTG
>CAZHUR010000486.1:0-2434 GCA_964535395.1 uncultured Acidimicrobiales bacterium | reverse complement strand
AACCCCGCTGCGCCCCATGCCACCGAGCTCGCCACCGCCGCGAAGCACTATCCAGTGCGTGAAGCGGGCGGTGACGTCCCTCCTAGGACGACAGCAATTCTGCCAATAGCAGTGTGAGGTCCCAGGCGTCGTTGGTGCCAGCCAACTCGCGGCAGCTGTGCATGGCGAGTTGTGGACAGCCAACATCGAAGGCGTTCATGCCGAGTAAGGCCGAAACGGTCGGGCCGATCGTTGACCCACACGGCAGGTCGGAGCGGCTCACAAACTCCTGGGTGTGCACCCCGGCGCGTTCGGCTGCGAGTCGGAAGATCCCTTCGGACTTTGCGTTCGTTGTGTAGCGCTGGTTCGAGTTGAACTTGAGCACCGGCCCATCGTTCATCGCCACGTGATGCTGTGGCTCGTGGCGTTCGGCATAGTTGGGGTGTGTTGCGTGCGCATTGTCCGACGAGATGAAAAGTGAATGAGATAGCGCTGCCTGGTGATCTGATGCTGATCCACCGATCGACGAGGTGATCGAGGTCAGGAGGCGGGGTAGAGAGCTGGTCGCAGCGCCGGTCGCGCTCACCGATCCGACCTCTTCGTGGTCGAACAACACGATCATCGAAATCACGTCGCTCGATGCAACGCCACCGATCGATGTCACTGCGGCGTGGCACGACAGTTGGTTGTCGAGGCGAGGAGCGCTGACGAACTCTTGCTGGGCGCCAATGAACTGCGATGGCGCCGTGTCGTGAAGCATTAACTCGCTGCCCACGATGTCGCTTACGGCCACACCGGCTGCCGAGGCGACGAGGGTCATCATGTCCTTGGAATCTGGAGATGACAGTCCGTACACCGGAGCCATGTGTGCCTGCTTGTTTAGGAGTAGACCCTTCGAACTGATATCTCGATCGAGGTGAATCGCGAGCTGAGGGATTCGAAGGAGCGGCTCGGAGATCTTCACCAGCTTCATCTCCACAGCATTGCCGGATCGCACAGCCAGTCGGCCGGACAGGCCAAGGTCGCGGTCGAGCCACGAGTTGAGCAGCACGCCGCCATATGTCTCTACGCCAAGACGCCGGTACCCATGGACATCTGCGTTGGGCGAAGGCTTGAGGTGAAGGTTAGGGCTGTCGGTGTGAGCACCGACGATGCGAAATGGCGTGTCTGCACGAGCGCCCTCTGGCACGACCCAGGCAATGAGCGATCCGTCGACAACCGAGACAAACTTGCCAGCACCCTCGCTCGAGTCGAGACCGGTAGATCGAAAGCCCGACGCCTCGAGGAGCGTGGCTGCGTTCATCGCCACATGGAACGGCGACGGTGAGTCGTCGATGAAGCGGCACAGGGCAAGGGCATGAGCTGAATGGGAGGACGAATCGGTAGCCATATCTACAGTGTTGTCTTTTCCTCGGTGTGGTGTGGGGACCATTAGCGCGGTAGGTTTAGCACCTTAGGCCGGGCCAACGTCGTCCCAGGGTGCCAGGTAACGAGCGATCTCCCCAAAGGAACGACATGACGATAGGACTGCCTCCGCGGCAGGGCCTCTATAGCCCCGACCTCGAACACGATGCTTGTGGACTCAACTTTGTCTGCGACATGAAGGGTCGTCGCAGCCACCGCATTGTTCAGCTCGGTCTCGGCGCGCTGTGCGCTCTTGAACATCGCGGCGCCGCTGGAGCCGACCCAGAGGTTGGCGACGGGTCCGGGCTTCTGACCCAGCTTCCAGACGAGTTGTACCGGGCAAAGGTCGATTTCGACCTTCCTGACGCCGGGCTATACGCAACCGGCATTGCTTTTCTGCCACAAGATCCAACATCGGCCGAACAAGCCCGCAGCGAGATTGCGCGCATTGGCGAAGAGGAAGGTCTCGTCCTGCTCGGCTGGCGCGACGTTCCCACACAGCCCCAACACATCGGCGCTGGCGCGCGCGTCACGATGCCCACCCTCGCCCAACCATTCTTTGTTCACGAGTCCGGCACATTGTCAGGAATCGAGCTCGATCGCGTTCTCTTCGTTGCTCGCAAGCGTTTCGAACACGAGATCGTCCTCGAAGCTGGTGTCGACGAGATGAACGAAGCAATGGGTGGCGCTTCTTCAGGTCATGATGGCGTCTACTTCCCATCGCTGTCCGCCCGCACGATCGTGTACAAGGGCATGCTCACCACTTCCCAGCTCGGCGTTTTCTACGACGACCTGACCAACGAATTGTTCGAATCGGCAATCGCACTCGTACACAGCCGCTTCAGCACAAACACCTTCCCCTCATGGCCGCTCGCTCACCCATACCGATTGGTCGCCCACAACGGTGAGATCAACACGATCAAGGGCAATCGGAACTGGATGAAAGCTCGCCAGTCCGCCCTCGAATCCGAACTCTTTGGCGACTCGCTCAAGCGGGCGTTCCCAATCTGCACTCCAGAGGCATCCGACACCGCTGGCTTTGACGAGGCCC
>CAZHUR010000485.1:0-2435 GCA_964535395.1 uncultured Acidimicrobiales bacterium | reverse complement strand
GGTGATGCCGATCGCTTCTGAGATCGACGCCGAGTTACCAATTGCGTCGATCGTTACATTCGCGCCGCCCGAGAGCGTGCTGCCAATGACCCGGGAACCAGTGGTGCGCCGTACCGCGCGAGAGAGCTCTCCCGGATCGGTCACAACGTCAGCCCCGAGATCGCTCGCGAAACGCTTCTGCACCGGATACTTCGCCGAAGCGATGATCGTGTCGGCGTTGCTGTAGTGACGGAGCGCCGCAATGGTGAGCAAGCCCATAGTTCCTGCGCCTTGGACGACGACGACACCGCCGTCGATGTTCGCCTTCGCAACCGCATGAACTGCGCTCGCTGCCGGTTCGACCATCACCGCTGCTTCATCGCTGAGCGCTTTGGGTACCGAGTGGATTTGGCTCTTGTGAGCGACGAGAGATTCGCCCCAGCCGCCGCCGGTGCTGCAGCAGAACCCGGTTTGGATTCCGTCGTCGATCTGACCGCTGAGCAGATAGCCATAGTCGGCACCGTCGCCGGGCGCAGCTCCTTTAAACGCTGGTGCCTGGTCGCGTGACTCGGGGCCGAGCACGGGTTCGAGCATGACCCGTTTGCCGTCTTCGGTCATTCCGACTACTTCATGACCGGGCACGAACGGGAAGCTGACAACGTCGTCGAAATAGGATGAGGATTTGCCATCGATCGTGGCGAGGTCAGAGCCACAGATTCCCGCGAGGATTGGAGAGATTCGCATCCACTTGCCGTCGGGCAGCGTTGGCTCGTCGAGAACTCCGAGGCGGAGCGGGCCGATTCCGGCACCAGCACCAGAGCGGACAGCAGCGGCGACAGCAGCAGCAGCGTAACGAGCTTCTTTACGTTCGAAGATTAGTGCTTTCACTCACACAGTCTGGCCCATATCCTGGACGGTACCCAACTAGTCCACCCATCCCCGTTCCGGCGGTGCGTGCACAACAAAGGTAAACAACATGAAGATCCTCTGCGCCGACGCTCTCGCCGGCCATTTATTCGACCCTCTCCGCGACGCTGGACACGAGGTTTTCCTCGAGGGCGATCTCTCTGCCGACACGCTTCCGGCTCGAATCGAAGAGCTCGACCCTGCTGTCGTAGTCGTGCGCTCGACCAAGGTCACCGAGGCTGCACTGTCCGCATCTGACGAGTTGGGGCTGATCGTTCGAGCTGGCGCTGGAACCGACAACATCGACAAGGACGCGGCATCGGCCCGCGGCATCTACGTGTGCAATGTGCCTGGCCAGAATGCGGTAGCGGTCGCCGAACTAGCAATGGGTTTGATGCTCTCGATCGATCGCCACATAGCTGCGGGAATGGCCGACCTGGCAGATGGTCGGTGGAACAAGGGTCTCTACTCGAAAGCCGACGGCATCTTCGGAAAAACGATCGCGATCGTGGGCCTCGGCGAGATTGGCTTCGCACTGGCAGAACGCGCAGCGGGCTTTGGGATGAACGTCATCGCTCTTCGCAAGCCCAACCGGTCTGCTATTGCATCTGCGCGGATTCGTTCAACCGGGATCAGGCTGGTCGACTCGATGGAAGAACTTCTCGGTGAAGCAGATGTCGTCTCATTGCACGTGCCGAAGTCTGCAGGGACCGTTGGCATGGTCAACGCCGAGTTTCTCGCACAAATGAAGGATGGCGCGATCCTGCTCAACACCTCACGAGGCGAGGTCATCGACGAGGCGGCTCTCATCGATGCAATGGACACCCGCGGAATCCGCGCCGGCCTCGACGTATGGCCCGATGAACCGTCGGTCAAGGACGGGGAGTGGACCTCAAAGCTGTCGACACACCCCAACGTCGTCGGCACCCATCACATCGGGGCATCGACCGCTCAGGCGCAAGAAGCGGTTGCGGTCGGTACGGTTGCGGTCATCGAGGCCTACAGCTCCGGTGAGGTCGTGAACTGCGTCAACATGGTCACCGAGCGCTCCACCGGGGCCGTTCTCACCGTTCGCCACCTCGATCGAGTTGGTGTATTAGCCAAGGTCTTCGAAACGCTACGAGCAGCTGGGTTGAATGTGAAACAGATGGACAACCAGCTCTTTGCAGGGGCAACCGCGGCCGTTGCATCGATCAACCTTGAGGAGGTTCCCGAAGCCGAAGTGCTCGCATCGATCGGTGCCGACGACGACATTCTCGCGGTTTCGGTTACTGAGGTGTCGTCCTGATGGCGGGCTTCCATCCGTTCATCGGGTCCTACATCAAGCCCGACTTTGTTCGCCGCGTACCCGCACCGGCCTTTGACTCTATGAATCAGATGGAGCGCCGCGAGTACCTTCAGACCCACCCAGAGAGCTACTCACTCGTCACTCGGTCGCCCGGGGACGGCGGGCCAGAAGACGATGCATCGCTCGATCGGCTGATCGAACTCGGCGCTGAGGCGCTCGAACGAATCGTTGCGTCGGGGGCCTTCGAAGATCTCGACCATCC
>CAZHUR010000484.1:0-2441 GCA_964535395.1 uncultured Acidimicrobiales bacterium | reverse complement strand
CCAAACTGATGCGCGCCTTCATTGGCTCCCTTGGCCACGACCGCGCCGAAGAAGCTCTCGCTGCGGCCTTTGCGTGGGCGATCGAACACGAGCACCGACTCGCTGAGATGGCGAACCCCACTGGTTACCTCTACCGAGTCGGTGTTACGCGTTCGGTGCCGCCGAAGACGCCGGTAGAGCTACCCGCAATGGAAAGCGTGGGCCTGCCCGATTTTGAACCACGCCTCATACCTGCGCTGTTGAAACTGTCCCAATCCCAGCGAACCGCCGTCTGGTTGATCCATGGATGCGGCTGGACCTATCCAGCTGCCGCGCAAGCCATGGACATTGGTGAGCCCACAGTCGGAACGCACGCTCGCCGAGGCCTGGCAGCGCTACGACGCGAGATGGAGGAGCACTCATGAGTGAATCGGTTACGGAACAATACGTTCTCGAAGCTTTGGGCCGGTACGGCGACGCCATCGAAGACAGCGTCGTTGCCGACACCGCCCCTTCCGAGGACGCAGCGCCCACTAGTGGGGTACCGTCCGATCAAGGAATTACGTTCGACTCGCCAGACATCGACCCGCTAGACACCATCGCGTCAGAGTCCGAAAGACCCAACAGGCCGCTGGCACTGGTCGGCGCGCTTTTGGTGGCGGCGGTTGTCATCATCGGGGCCCTCGTTGCAATTGGAGGCGACACCAGCGGGGTCGACACGTCTCCAGCGGACTCGACGAGCACCACGTCGAGCTTTGGTGACGACTCCATCTTCGGACCCGAGATCATCGGCTTTGGCCAGCAAGGAACCACGGTGTTCGCGAACGGCGAATTCGTGAGCCTGGGTCGTGACGCTGGCGGTCTCATCGTTGCACGGTCCACCGACGGCACGACCTGGAGTACCACACCGGTCGCGAGCGCACCCGACGGAGCTAGCCCCCGTGGGCTCACACGTACGAACGACGGGTGGGTCGTCGTGTTCGAAATCTGGCCGGAGTCGGACGCTGTGATGAACCGGTACTTCAGCAACGGCGAACAACCGGAACGGTTGCTCGCTACCTCTGAAGACCTTCTCACATGGGAAACCGCCACCTTGCCAGCGTTTAGCGACCTCGACACTTCGCAGTCCTTCGTTCAGGGCGTAGCGGTATCGGACACGACGGTCGCGGTGCTCGGCAACGTAGTGATCGGCGACGCGAACGTACGTGAGATCCTTCTCAGCTCCGGTGCTAGCACCGAAGTCGAACTCCAGGACTACTGCGGCACCTATGAGTTCTTAGGTGGCGACTTCGTGGCGTACTCGTGCGCGATCGAAGGGCAGATGTTTGACGAGATTGACGAGGACGACCCCGCGGCCGCCTCGGAAACGACAGACCTCACAGAATTCGAACTTTTGCGAATCGGCCCTGGAGAGGCTGGCTTCGATCAGCTGGTCGAGCTTGAGGGCTTTGGCCGGGAAGGCTTCGGGGCGATATCGGTCGTGCTAGCTGGACCTCTCGACGGGCCATTCGAGCGGGCAGAACTCGACGTCGGCGAATTCAACGTCTTTATTGCAGGCTCTGACGATGGATTTATCGCAGCGGGTACCGACTCTGCTGATCGAACGACGTTGGCCACTTCAACCAACGGCCTGACATGGACCGAACCGCAATTGGTACGCGGAGGCTTGCTTCTCCAAGATCTAGAGCTCGACCAAATGCGCATCACAGTCGTTGGACAGTTGCCCAACGTCAACAGCATTGGGGTGATGGTGTCTGAAGACTTTGGTCAGACGTGGTCCGAGAGCGTCGTTCCCACCTCACTCCATTTTCTTAGCATCGACATCGGCCCGGCCGGAGTCGCGATCGATACTGCTGGTCGACCTACTGGCGAGATCGAAATCGAAAGGGCTGGCTTCACCATGGTCGTCGATGCCGAGACGTTCGGTGCCGGCCTGCGCGGACCCGATGGCGAGGTCATCTTTGAGGTGGGAGCAGCCGACGCGCTTGGCTTTGGACCCCAAGGCCCTACCGGGATTGTTCGCCTTGAAGGTGAGCCAGGTGCTGAAGACATCGTGTGGCTGGCCCCGGACACAGGAGAAGATCTCGCGAGTTTCGCCGTTGACGACTTTTTTGACGCACTGGGTTCGATAGCTGTTGAAACCGAAGTCTGGTTCAGTAGCGACGGGTCGAACTGGGCGCTACTGGAGAGTTCGGAACGGAGCTCTGGGGACTCGAGCCTGACCGTTGTGGTCGGTGGTGACGAAGTGCTGCTGAGAAGCACGAACGATCCACCCGAAGACCTCTTTGTCTTCCAGACCGAAGACCGTGCGCCGACCTCGACTGAGGTCGCTGCGCTAGAGACATGGTATGAAGCCGATGCGGTGACCTGGGAGCGGCTCGCTGCCGAGTAACGAACCCGCGAGGTTTGCTGTCACAGTCCCTCCCTAGGGTCGTTGCATATGACATTCAAACGACTGGATT
>CAZHUR010000483.1:0-2463 GCA_964535395.1 uncultured Acidimicrobiales bacterium | reverse complement strand
GCCACACAAGGCTCGCAAGAGCCTGGACAGAACCCCGCCTACAGGCCGACTCACCATTTCAACTCGCCTCAAAGAGCACGCGCAGGTGGACGGCCCCGGTCAGCGATCAGCCAACCCTGGCCTTGCTGACGAACCACGATGCAGCTCCCAGTAGCGCGAGTACAAGGACGCCAGCCACCACAACCACTGGCGCGCTGATGCCATCGCCTCCGGTATCGGGTGGAGGCACAAACTCCGCGCAACTCTCGGTAATGCCGACTCCGGTACTTCCGAAGGTTCGCGCGACTAGGCGGTAGTTGACCCTGTCACCTTGGGGTACCGAAACTACAGATCCGTTCTCGTAGACGACGGCAATACTGCCGGCGATCGAGACTTCGTACGGACCGCCATCGTTCAAAAGAAGGTCGCACGTATCGTCCAGGCTCTCAGCCTCTTCAAACACGACCAAGTCCGATTGTGCTGTAGCCGTGGCACCCGGCACGAGCACCGCAATACCGAGCGCTACTGCCAGCAAGAGTTTGAGTGCTTTCATGCTGATACCCGTTCTTTGCGTTGCCACCCGTGAGTTTTAGCTGACCGGAACTTGTTCGGCCGGCTCGACCTCCAGTGGAAGAGTCCGCTGACCGGGGAGCTTCAGCAGCACCGCACCGATGAACGCTATGCCAGCACCGACGAGCGTGAAGAACCACCAGAGCGCCTGGACATCGGTGTCGAGCGCACTGAACTCGACCAGCACGGTTCCGTCGCCCGCATCAGTTGCCCGAGCGAGCAGCGCATCGAACTCCCCGCAGCACTCGTAAGTCTGCCAGCTTCCTCGCTCCTCAGAGAACGCCCGTCCATCGAAGCCAGCGGCGACAAGCTGCTGAGAAACTTCTGCTTCGCTGACGCCTTCGTAACGGGCGGTGCCCAAGATGAAGTCGCCATCGATCAGTGGGAACAGCGCCGTGTTGCGCTCGACCAGCTGCTCGATGTCGGGCGCCATTGCGACCGCCTCGCCGCTGACCCGCCACACGCTGCCAGCCGGGTACACGGCAATCACAAGCCCGAGGAGAAGAATTGCTGTACCGACAAGTCGCCGCATAGCCACACGGTACCGCGTCGGCCGCCACGAGTGAAGAGAAACGTGTTCCTCGCCTAACACCGGCCGTTGTCGCCAGCGCTAGAAACTAGTCACTCCTGGGCAGTGCCAACAGCAGAGACCCGGCAACAAATGCACCGACACTAACCAGTGCGGCGATCCAAGCTGCTCCGTTACCGAGTCCCGGTTGAAAAAATCCGACGGTAACGAAGATGGACAGTCCTGACATCACTGCCGCTCCGGTCGATGGCTCTCGACGACCCTTGTAGGTCTGCCAACAGCTCCATATCCAATACGCGATTGGCCATGCCGTGATGAAGGTGAAAAAGGAGACGAATATGATGCCCAAGCCAGCCATGCTGTCGGAGGGCGCATCCTGAAGTTCCGCCATCTGGCTGACCAAGAATGCAGCAACGAAAGCAGCTCCAAATGCAACCGCGAAGGCAATGAAAAAGCCACGCCATCGTGATTGAGGTTCCACCAACGGAGGTGCGATGGTGCCGCCGTTGGGATGTTCCGTTTCCACCATGTCGTAAATATCGACCTACCAACAGATCGGCTTAAGCAGCGCCATCGCGATCGAATGATGCAGTGGTTTCCAGGATTCGTGGGTGATCTTGACGGCGTGCGATAGCAAGCGACCGACTAACCGTCTACCTCTTTAGTCGGGTAGGGCTACCGCCGATCTGATCTACATGCGGCGGCTCCTCTTTCTCTCAGCGATAGCCCTTGCTGGCTGCGCGCTCGAAGTTCCCGAGCAGGCCGTCAGCGACGCTCTGGCCCGGCCCCAGATCGACGGCGCCGAGGAAACATCGCATCGACAAGAAGACGGCGAGTTTCGGGGAGGGCGCTCAGACCCGTGGGTGGTCGAGACGATCTATTCCGTGGAGCGAGAAGGAACCTGCACCGCATTGGCCAACCTGATCAAAAACGGAGTTGCTGGCGGCTGGGATTTATTTACTCAACCCGAGATCAGTTCGACCCTGCCATCGACCGAGTTCCCGACCCAGTGGGCCGGGAATCGAAGGTTCGAAGAACGCAGCTGGGGCGAGGTATCGATCTTGGTGTATCCGGACTATGGAGTCGGAGAAAACGGCTGGGCTCTGAGCCGACTCGACGTAGAAAATCCGGAAGCCTTCGAACGGGTACTTCTTACTGTTCGGATCACCAACGGCCCCAATCTTGACGTTCCACGGATAACGCCAGAGGGGTATGAACCTCCTACGAAAGTTCCGGCCCAAGAGCATCTCGCGGAAGTCTGTAGCGACTTTCCCCTCTAGAGGCTCACACTTCGACCCGGCCTCCGCTGCGCCAGTACTCCCCTGCTTCACGGTCGAGAAATCCCTCATCGACCAGGTAGCGGCGAAGGGTCACGTGGTCCTCGT
>CAZHUR010000482.1:0-2468 GCA_964535395.1 uncultured Acidimicrobiales bacterium | reverse complement strand
GGCGCCGGTCACCACGTGGGATTGGGCTCCGCGCCGAGAGCTGTCAACGGCCGAGTGGGATCACTCGATGATCATGTTTGCTCGCATCGAAGAAATCACCGAGGCCTATGGCCTCACCCAAGTACTCCACGAGCACATCGGCACAATCGTTGAGACCAAGGAAGAGATTCAGCGCGTCGTCGACCATAGTGACGTTCGCTTCGTGCTCGACACGGCTCACTTCGCAGTCGGGGGCTATGACCCGGTCGACTTTGTGCAGAACCATTCCGACCGTGTCGGCCTTGTCCACATCAAGGACTGCGATCTGTCGGTCGCACAGCGCCTCAACAATGGCGAACTCTCTCTCATGGAAGCTGTGCAATCTGGCATCTTCCCAATCGTTGGCCAGGGTGACCTCGCCATCGATCGTGTAATCACGCTGCTCGAGCAGGACGGCTACGAAGGTTGGTACGTCCTTGAACAAGACGTAGCAATCACCGGTGACGAACCAGTCGCCGGACACGGACCAGTCGAAGACGTGAAAGCAAGCGTCGACTATCTCAGGACGCTCGAAGGGAAGATTGCGGCTTGACTCCTACGTCAGACCGATCATGACCATCGAACGTGCGGGAATACAAAAGAAAGCCCATTAGGAGGGGAAGTAAGTGAAAAAACTTATGCGATTGCTGGCGTTAATGCTGGCGCTAACACTGGTGGCCGCAGCATGCGGTAGCACCACCACAGACGACGCTGCCGGTACAGGCGACGACACCGAAGCTGACGGCGGAGATGACGGTGGCGACGACGGCGGAGATGACGAAGCTGATGCCGGAGATGACGGTGGCGACGACGGCGGAGATGACGAAGCTGATGACGGTGGCGATGAAGAAGTCGACGTTGCCCAGGGTTCGGAGCTCACCTTCCACATGATCACCCACTCTGACGACGGTCCGTTCTGGTCTGTTGTAAACCGTGGCATGGACGCTGCATGTAGTGACCTTGGCGTCACCTGTGTTTGGGTTCCAGGCAACAACGACGCAAACGTCATGGTGCAGGGAATTGAAGGCGCTATTGGTGAAGGTTCCGACGGCATTGCTGCTTCGCTTCCAGATCCAACTGCTCTCGTTCCTGTTCTCCAGGGCGCTGTCGACGGTGGCACCCCAGTTGTAACTCTCAACTCGGGAGCGAACGACTACCAGGAAATCGGTGCACTTACCCACGTTGGCCAGACTGAGTTCATTGCTGGTCAGGCTGCTGGTCAGCGCTTCAACGACGCTGGTGCAACCCACGTACTCTGTGGTCAGCAGGAGCAAAACAACGTCGGCCTTACCGAGCGTTGCGACGGCCTTGAGGACACCTTCTCGGGTACCGTAACCACCGGCTTCCAGGACCTCGACGCTGACACCACTGCTCAGCAGGCAGCGATCAACGCAAGCCTTGCAGCTGACGATTCGATCGACGGCTTCCTCGGTGTTGGCCCGGTCATCACCCTTTCGGGTCTGCGTGCAGCGAACGACCTCGGTCGTGACATGATCGTTGGCGGATTCGACCTCACCCCTGAGCTTCTCGGCGAGATCGAGGCTGGCAACATCCTCTTCACCGTCGACCAGCAGCAGTACCTCCAGGGTTACTTGCCAATCCTTCAGCTGTTCCTCTTCCAGACGAACTCGAACACCATCGGTGGTGGACTTCCAATACTCACCGGTCCTGGTTTCGTGGACGCCTCGAACGCGGCTGACGTACTCGCCCTTTCACAGGCTGGTACCCGCTAAGCAAGCAGTTTCTGCTTAGTACGTAAGTAATGGCAATGGCGAAACGGTCGCCCGGGGATCCTCCCGGGCGACCGGTTCGACTTCTACTCAGCGCATCGGCGCTGGTACGGATGAATACCTAGGGCTAAGGAGCGAGGGTCGAAATGTCGGAAACGACGATTGGTGAGGGGCACGTCAGAGAGGTTGCTGAAGATTTTGAGGCTGCGTCTGAAGCATCCAAATCAACACACACCGATGAGCCAGCGACCGAGACCGGCGGGGCCGATGAACGCCTCGCGTACAGATCAATTTTTCAACGCATGTTCGTCCAGCCCGAGATCGGCGCCATCATCGGGGTGATCGGTGTCTGGACATTCTTCTGGGCGGTTTCGCTCAACTTCGGCACGGCCGGCCAAACACAGAACTGGCTCGACACCGCCTCCACGCTCGGCATCATGGCCGTAGCGGTTTCCATGCTCATGATCGGTGGCGAGTTCGACCTTTCATCGGGTGCCAACACCGGCGCTATGGGCATTCTCTTTATTCTCTTGATCAAGGAAGTGGGCGAACTCGGGGGCCTCGGTTTATCCATTTGGATAGCGGTTCCGCTGTCTTTTGCGGTCGCCATGATCATCGGCTGGCTCAATGGAGTCATGGTCGAAAGGACGGCGCTTCCCAGCTTCATTGTCACGCTGGCCACGTTCTTTATATTGCGTGGCCTCAAGCTCGGCATGTCCA
>CAZHUR010000481.1:0-2472 GCA_964535395.1 uncultured Acidimicrobiales bacterium | reverse complement strand
GTCGCTTGCAATGCATCGAGCACTCGGATGATCTCGTCGAAGTTACGTCCGACCGACTTGGGATAGGTAAGCGTGAGGCGCACCAAGTTGTTCGGGTCGATCACGAAGACCGAACGAACAGTGGAGGTATCGCCCTCGCCGGGGTGGATCATGTCGTACAGCTCGGCCACGGCTCGGTCCGAGTCGGCAATGATCGGGAAGCTCAGCGAGGTTCCGCCGACTTCACCAATGTCGGGGGCCCAGCCGTGGTGATCTTCGATCGGGTCGACCGAAACGGCAATGGCCTTGGTGTTGCGCTTCTCGAACTCGGACTGCAACGCAGCGGTTCGGCCCAGCTCGGTGGTGCACACCGGCGTGAAATCGGCCGGATGGCTGAAGAACACGGCCCACGAATCGGCTTTCCAGTCGTGGAACGTAATCATTCCGTCGGTCGTGTCGGCGGTAAAGTTCGGTGCTTCGTCTTGCAGTCGCAATCCCATATTCAGTTCCAGTACTCGGCTTTCAGTAGACGTTTGTAGAGCTTGCCCGTCGGGTGGCGAGGAAGCTCATCTCGGAGACCGAGAGTCTTCGGGGATTTAATATCCGCGAGATGTTCACGACAGCATGCAATACGTCTCACGTTGGCTACTCGCTCAGCCAGCTTGCTGTCGCTGCTCCTTGCTCGACGAGCGCTGTGGTGGTCCCTGGGTCGGTAATCGGTGCCGAAATGACCGAGCCGTTGTCCTGGCTTAGTAGCACCCAGCCGTCGCGGGAGTCGATCGATGTGGTTGGCTCGGCCAGGGTCCACGAAGTGATCTCGACGAGAGTCTCGGCCGACAGGACCGAAACCTCATTCGAGTTACTGAGCACGACAATCACATCGTTGCGTGCGTCATAGGAAATATCTTGAGCGTCGCCGACGCTCGACTGCATCAGCGTTGACCCTTCGAGGTCGGTAACGACAAGTCGATTGCCCCCGCTAGTTGTAGCGTCGACGAAGGCCACTCGGTCACCAGCAAGCAGTTCTGGAACGAAGGCGGTCGTGCCTTGAGCTTCGCGGATGGTCACACCCCTAGGCACAACTCCCACCCCGTTCTCGTAGGCAAGGAAGGCGCCAAGGTTGTCGGCAACGATCGCCGAGCCGCCCGAAACGAATTCGCTGGCTCCCCGCTCCTCCCCGACCGACGGGAACCGCACGGTGAGCGGCAGGATCCCGGCCGTGCCATCATCGAGGTCGATGATCAGCTGGCGGCCCTCCTCTGGGTCACAGCACACGCCAAGGAATAGCGTGCTGGAGTTGATCGGCTCAATCGACTCAATGAACGTCGGGGCGCTGGGCAGCACAATGTCTCCGAGGCTCCACAGCACCTCCTGCTCCCCCGGCCCTGTGGCAACCACCAGTTGCGTGCCTTCAAGCACAAAGGCAAAGTCTGGCTGTTGGGGTAACGAGCTCAGTTCTGCGCCGGGCGAAGAACACGCAGCGAGAATCAACCCCGCCACAACGAGCGGACCGAGGCGCATCATGTGGCCAGAGGGAGGGCTTCGCTCAGCCGTAGTACGGCAGCTCGGCAAAACGTAACCGTGCCTGGCACAGTTACGTTTTGGCACAAACTGGTGACTACCGGCGCTTTCCGGTTGAACTGCCGAAGCCCGAGCACCCATCGATACCCGAGTTTGCTTGCCGGGCGAGCTTTCTCGCTGTTTGAGTCTTGCGTCGAGCCTTCTGGCCCGTTGCCTTTACTGACGGAAGTTTTCGTTTTGCTGCCATGTCATCTTTTCGGCTGTTCTGCTCGGTTGCCTTACTCGCTTTTGAGGTATCGCTCTCAACAGGGTCAGGGTCATGATATGGCGACGGTCAAGAGGCCTCCAACAACTGCCGATATCGAGAGGAGAAACTGGCTAGGAGCTATGTCATGGTCGAATGGTCAAAAGCAATGAGGTGCGGGGTTGCCACAGCGGCCGCAATCGTCGCCCTCGCCAGCTGTGCGAATGAGCCCGAGACGGTGCTCTCCAGCGCAGAGGCGACAGTCGAAGGAGAAGGCCTCACCGACGATGCCGGAGGCCTTGCGTTCGAAGACGTCCAGACAACGACGACTGCGCCAGATGATTTGGACCCTCCAGTTGAAGATTCCTTCACCACCACGAGCGGTCCACTGGAGTCCGATGACGTCGATTTCGACAACGGAACGACGACAACCTCCGGGCCACTACCAGAAGATCAACAAGATACAGCGCCAACGACTACTGAGGCTTCCCAGTCAACACCAGCCACTACCGTGCTGCCGCGCGAGATCACAACCACGACATACAGCGCTGGCGCCAACGGCCAACCCGGCTTTGCCACAACCGCAGACGCCGACGTGTCAGGAGCCTGGGTATCGGTCGGCATCTGGAGTAGCGGTGAGTTCCTCGACGATGGATTCCAGCGGGAGCTCATCATTTCCGGTCGCCGCATCGAAGGACACGATTCTTGCAACTTTCACTCCCATGGTG
>CAZHUR010000480.1:0-2474 GCA_964535395.1 uncultured Acidimicrobiales bacterium | reverse complement strand
TGGGGAGATGTTGCCGAGATGGCAGAACTCGACCAATCGGTGCGTGAAGTCACCGGTGCACTCGGCTCCCTCGGTGACACCACCGCTGCTGTTGCAAAGGGATTCGCCGTAGGTTCTGCAGCACTTACCGCCCTCGCACTCTTCAAGAGCTTTGAGTTCGCAATCGCCACCGCATCTGAGGGCGAGACGGTGTTGGACCTCAACGTCGGCGAAGTCGATGTGTTCATCGGCCTGTTCATCGGCGCTGCACTCCCCTTCCTCTTCGCTGCCCTGACCATCGACGCTGTCGGCCGCGCTGCCCAAGAGATGATCGAAGAGGTCCGTCGCCAGTTCCGAGAGATCCCAGGTCTGAGGGAAGGCAAGCCCGGTGTCGTTCCCGACTCTGCTCGCTGTGTCGCCATCTCGACCACGGCTTCGCTCAAAGAGATGATCGTCCCCGGATCGCTCGCAGTTGTGGCGCCTCTCATTGTTGGCTTCGTGAGCGTCAATGCCCTAGGTGGCCTTCTCGCTGGTGCCCTCGTGACCGGTTTCGCTCTCGCCATCTTCATGGCAAACGCTGGCGGTGCGTGGGACAACGCAAAGAAGTACATCGAGACCGGTGAGCACGGCGGCAAAGGATCGGAACCGCACAAGGCCGCGGTTGTTGGTGACACCGTCGGTGACCCCTTTAAGGACACCTCCGGTCCAGCGATGAACATCCTGCTGAAGGTCATGACCATCGTAAGCCTCGTCTTTGCGAGCGCTTTCGTCTAGAGCCGTTCTCGGCACCCTCATTCGCTAGTCATATAGAACCTTAGCGTTTGGGCACTTTGGCTCACTTTCGGCTCCCATGAGCCGATGTGACTATATGAAGTTGAATGAAACTCGTACCGGGGTCACCCCAGTTTCTGCTTGGCGATCTCTTCTCGAACGCGAAACCCGAGAGGTTGATCGCGCAGGTGTACAGGCGGCGGTCGTCGTCATCCACCTCGCAGCACCAATCGACCTATCCGACTCTTCTGACACTGCGGATCACTCGAGCGCGTTGCAGATCCTGCAGCAATGGCTCCGTCCGACCGATCGCGCGGCGCTGACATCGGAACAAGACCTCGCCGTACTCATGACTCCAACGGCCGAACTTGCTGAGACCGTGCAGTTGGTTCACGACATCGACGCACTCTTGGCGGAGGCAGGTTTTGAAGCAACCTGCTCCTTTGCCCAACGTCGACCAGATGAAAACCTTGTGACCAGCTGGGGTCGCGCGCAAGCAGAACTAGATCGGGCTCTCTTCGGTGGCATCCACGGCGGATGCCTTGCCCTCTAGCTTCTCTCCTCTGGCCCCGGCCCGCCGGTGGAGAAGATCAGGTTGCCCATGACAAGGTGTGAAGGCGATGAAGGCGTTTAAAGCCAAGAAAACGAAGGGTCTCGGCGAACGGGCCCCCTGGATCGCCGTCATCCTCGCGTCACTCGTCTTCGCTGGAATATACGGCCTCTCGCCAACTCGAGAATCGACCCTCGGCTACGTCCTGGCCGCTGCGCTCGTGCTCATGTACTGCATCTCGCGTGGCCAGCGATCACGCCGCGACCGCAACCGGCCCGACGGCGTTTTGATCATTGCTGGAAGCCAGTTGGTAGCAGCGTTGGTCACGACCGCCCCAGACGAGCTTCGACCGCTCATTTACATCTTCGCATCTCTGCTCGGCGCCCTTGGTGCGATTCGAATCGTCTTCTTCCGACTTGGCGCACGCGCAGAGATTACCGAGCGGGAGACCGCAATCGTCGCCAGCGGTCTGGCTGTAACCTTCTACGTTCTTGTCGTTCAGCCAGGTACACAAACGTTCGGACTTGCCGGCTCGGTACTGACAGCCACGTCGCTCAGCGCAGCGATCTTCTCCATGGTCCTGCTGCTCTGGCTAGCAACGTTCGATACCGAGCGCATCTCGATGCCCTTCGCGCTGGTGTTGATCCCCCAAGCACTTCTCGTGATTACCGTTGCCGACTTGCCTGGAATCTTCGACGAAGGTCCAATGCGAGTGTTGCTGCTGTTCGCCACAACGCTGCCCCTGGCGAGCTTCCTTCATCCGAGGGCCAAGGAAGCGTTCTCGATCACGATCTTCTCTACCTCAGAGATCAACGTGCGCCGCAGTCTCATCTCGTTTTCAGTCGTTTTGGTCGGCCCTATTCTGATCGCAGTCGACCAGTTCACCGAGCTTGAACTCTCGCTCACAACGATCACCATTGGGTCAAGCCTTCTCTCGGCGATGGTTGCAACCCACCTCCTACTCCTCGTGCGCCGATGGGCCGATGTTGAGCACCAAGGCAAGCACGATCCGCTTACAGGTCTTCCCAACCGACCTCTCTTCTTCAACAGGCTCGAGACGGCTATCGAGAGTGCCAAGGTACGAGACAGCTCACTGATCGTCATGTTCCTCGATCTCGACCGCTTCAAGGCTGTCAACGACTCACTGGGGCACGAAAAGGGCGATCTCCTGCTC
>CAZHUR010000479.1:0-2481 GCA_964535395.1 uncultured Acidimicrobiales bacterium | reverse complement strand
CACCAGAGCCGGCCTCGCGCCATCAGCTCCACTTGCCGAGTCCCCCGCAAGCGGGTTAGGCGATCTGATAGTCGAGTCCGGGCATTGTTTCGACCATAAAGGCTTCAAATCCCGCTTGCTGCTCAGCCGAGATGACAGCCGCACTGAGGTCGTCCCATCCCGGATAGAGGAACACCAGTCGGTAACCCTTCGCCCGTAGATACTCGGCGTAGATCTGGTATTGCCGTTTCACCGGCGCGCCGTAGTCCTCATCTGATGAGTACACATCATCGAGAGGCGACAAACCCAGCGACTCACGCGACCGGTCGACGCACCCAGAGACGGCGCCCCGGTCGCGAGCGTCCTGGGTGATGATGTAGTACCGATCGTCGTCTCGGTCGGCTTTGGCGCACAGCGTTGTGAACAGCTCAGCTGCGTCGGAGTCTTCCGTCATCTCCGGGAGGGACCCCGACGCCGGGTTGAGGAAGGACCTTTGGTCATCATCGGTAGAAAACGGCGCTATGAAGCTCACGAATTGCCAAGGGATAGCTTGTCGGGCTTTGGCATCGAGCCGGTCCTGACGGGCCTGTCTGGCCTTCGCCACCGCGTGTTCGTCCGGTACAGGCTTGGGGGTGAACCAGTCCGCTGATCGCTTCAACATCTCAGGGTGATCATCGGTCAGCAGGTGAGCGACAGATGCGCGAACTTCCTCGGGAGAATCTCCGCTTTTGATCTTGGCCTCGACGTAGCCGCCAAGAAATATGGCTCGACTTTTTTCGGGAAACTGTTCATCGTCGAATACCTGCATGCGTAGCTCATTGGCAACTTCGGTGTCCTCATGGGTGCTCAAATAGTTGGCAAGTCGTTGGAGGTAGTACTCAATCTCCGGACCGCGCTCTGGGTCTGAACCCCGCGACAGGCGTTTCATTGGACCGGTGGCGAGGTCCACCGCGTAGCGGGCAAATTCGATGTCGGTCGAAAGAGGCGACCACTTTTCAAAGATCGTCTTCAGCATCTGCCACAGTGCAGCGCCTTGGCCATTGCGCGACGTGTTGACCTGGTGCCATTCCTCTTGCCCAGGGCCGAACTCTTCGCGGCACAAGGCGTGCAGACGATCAAACAACGGTGCGAGCTCGGAGTGATTCTTGACCATGACCGATGCCAATTCGGCCGGTGCGAGAAGCGGCTTTTCCTCGAGTTCAGCAGCGATGAGTGCAAACAGCTCGGGCGACGGTCCCAAATCCCAAAGTGGGGCGATGACGCCGCCATGGGGTGTGCGTGATTCAACCGGATGAGCCTCGAGCATCTGCTTTGCGAGATCTACGAAGTGTGTAGCGGCGCTGCCTTTGTTTCTTCTGCACAAGTTGGTGAAGGCCCACGGGCGCATCTTTGGAGTTTCATCCTCGAGTGCGAGTTTGGTGAGCAGCTCGTCGGTGTCTGGGCCGTAGTCATCGCGGTCATTGATGGCCGAGCGCCGTTCGTCTTCGTTCTTGCAGGTG
Source organism: uncultured Acidimicrobiales bacterium (assembly GCA_964535395.1). Lineage (GTDB taxonomy): Bacteria > Actinomycetota > Acidimicrobiia > Acidimicrobiales > SHLQ01 > SHLQ01. The sequence continues at coordinate 1,003 of CAZHUR010000479.1, read as the reverse complement.
AAAATTCGTTGGGCGTAGATACTCGGCCAGTCCAGGCGGGGGCCGCTGGACTGATCCATGGCTTTGACCTTGTTGAACGCGCCCGACGGTTCGATCGCAAGCCGGGCTTGCATTGCCTGGATTGCGTCAGGGTCCAGATAATGCTGAACCAACAGCTCTCGGTACACCTTCACCTTCGACTTCAAGGTGCCCTTGGCAATCCCTGGAAGAAGCTCACTCGCTGACGATCCCACGCACCTATCTCCTGCAGTCGCTTCGTTGGGACACTAGTTGAAGAACTGTGAACCTCTTTGCGCGCGATGCGCGCGCCGCCTTGTTCAGATCTTGGCGTGTTCAGGAGAAGATGTGGGTTGGGAGGCCGTCGTTGCTGGTTTGGTTCTTTCGGGTCCAGAAGCCGGTGAGCTGTTCCTCAGACATCTTTTTGTAGAACGGTTCGAGGTCGGTCAGGCCGCGGTCGGCTTCGAGCGTCATGGTCGGCACGCCGGTGCCGCAGGAGTCGGCGACCCGGTCGATGCGAAGGTCGAAGATCTGGCGCGAGCCGCCGTAGTCAGGGAAGAGCGGAGCGAGCTCGGCCCATGCTTCGTCGCGCGGGTGCACGACGGTGGCTTGGCCGTAGGTCCGCAAGATGATCGGTGTCGAGCCGAAGGACATCCACATCAAGGTCATTCGGCTGTCGACGGCGACGTGGGCCGCGGTCTCGTTTCCGCTGCCGGTCAGGTTGAGCCAAACAATTCGGTCATCGTCGATGACTCGCAGTGTGTCCATGCCTTTGGGCGACATGTTCACGGTGCCCTCGGCGGTGGCCGTCGCCACCAAGAACATTGGCTGGGCTCGGATGAACTCGATTCGAGCGTCGCTCAGGGTTGCTGCGGGAGGTCGGCGTTGCCACTTCGTTGTATCCATATCTGGAACGTAGGCCTGCGTCATTTCGGCCCGCGCCGAAATGACGTCGCCTTGGCTCGTCGAGGTGGAAGCCAGCCGTGTCAGCGCTCCGGGTAGCGCA
>CAZHUR010000478.1:0-2481 GCA_964535395.1 uncultured Acidimicrobiales bacterium | reverse complement strand
CTACAAACTCGCTCTGCTCGATCGAGGTGTCGGCAAAGGGGTCTTCCTGAAGGAGGTTGGCCACGCCCGTTGTTGCTACAGAGCCGGAAACTTCATCCGACACGACCGCAGCAAGTTCGTTTGCTGACGCTTCGAGCGCTGCCTGACGTGCAAGGGCTTCCTCAGCAGCGATCGCTGCAAGTTCGCGTTTGCGCTGCTCACGCGCCTCAACTCGTTCAGGGGCGAGTTCGCGCAAAACCGTCTCGAACGAGGGCCACTCAATTTCCTGTACGTCGGCCATTACCTTGCTCCATAAATGCCTGTAGCGAAGCGCTGAATCCAGCAAACGGCATTTATACAGAAAATAGGCGAACATGGTGGTATCGTGCATCGTTCTTTGGACCCGTATCGTTTGGTCCAAGCGCCTCTTTAAGGGGTGGCACATTTACACCGATACTTGGGGGGACTATGTCGAGTGCTGAATCTTCGGATGCCACCATCGCCCGCCTGCAAGCTGAGCTTGCAGTTGCTGTCGACCGTGCGAATACGGCTGAAACCCAGCTTTTGGAGGTTCGCCAGGCAGTTCGAGCCTTCAAAGAGAAGCGAGAACAGGTGGTTGCTGCCCGCAAGGCACAGGAACAGCGCATGCGGGAAGAGCAGGCTCGAATCGCCCCCGCTCCAATACCCGAGGGACCTCCAAAGAACATCAATTCTTCGATGTCGCAAGAGCCGTGGGAAGACCCAGATCCAACTCTTGATGAACGCCTGAACCGATACCTCGACAGCAATTTCGAGCCGGATCGCTCCCGTAAGTGGATGCTGGAGCCCTAGTTCTCACAATCACGGCCTTTTGGGTCGTAAAAGTCACATAGTGGTGTGACCTTTGCGACAGCACTGAAGTCTTGGTGCCTATCGACCGATCTCTACCCTTGAGAACTGGTGTCCCCCCAGCAAACGGTGCGCCTCCCCTCCAGTGCGAAGGCCCACTATGTCCACCCAGGAAATAACTTCTGACGTGCGTGCAACATCTTTCCTGCCGCGTCTGCCAACCAAGATGTCCGATTGGACAACAAACCCCAAGGCCGACATCCTCTCGGGCCTGGTCGTTGCACTTGCGTTGATCCCAGAAGCGATCAGCTTCTCGATCATCGCTGGCGTCGATCCGCAGGTCGGGCTCTACGCCTCGTTCTCGATCGCCATCATCATCGCGATCGCCGGAGGTCGCTCGGGAATGATCTCCGCGGCGACCGGAGCAATGGCACTCGTCGTCGTGGATCTCGTGGCCGACCACGGGGTCGGCTTTCTGTTCGCCGCCACGATCTTGGCCGGCATCTTCCAATACGTGTTTGGCGTTCTCGGTGTTGGAGAACTCATGCGGTTCGTGCCGCGCTCGGTGATGGTCGGCTTCGTCAATGCGCTTGCCATCTTGATCTTTCTTGCACAGGTACCGCACATCTTGCTGAGCGAAGGCGACACTGCGCAGTTGCCTCTCAACCTCATCTTTATTGCCGCTGGCTTGGGCATCATCTATGGCCTGCCACGAATCACGACCGCAATTCCGGCGCCCCTCGTAGCGATCGTCGTGCTCGCAGGTCTTGCGATGTCTCTCAACCTGTCTCTTCCAACGGTCGGCGACATGGGCGAACTTCCATCGGCACTTCCATGGGTTGCGCTTCCAGAGGTTCCACTCACTCTTGAGACGCTGCGAATCATCACGCCGTTCTCTCTCACGCTGGCCTTCGTCGGCCTCCTCGAATCACTCCTCACCGCCAGCCTCCTCGACGACCTCACCGACACCGATTCGGACAAGAACAACGAGGCCATGGGCCAGGGCATCGCCAACGTCGCAACCGGCTTTCTCGGTGGCATGGCGGGCTGCGCAATGATCGGCCAGTCGATCATCAACTACCGCTCTGGTGGACGAGGGCGTCTCTCCACTCTCACGGCGGGTCTCTTCCTTCTCCTGCTGATCATCGTTCTCGGCGACATCGTTGCCCGAATCCCGCTGTCGGCACTGGTGGCGGTCATGATCATGGTCGCAATCGGAACCTTTGACTGGCGCAGCGTCAACCTCGAAACGCTCAAGCGCAACCCACGACCTGAAACGCTCATCATGGTTGCCACGGTCGCGACGACGGTTCTCACCCACAACCTGGCCTACGGCGTTGCTGCTGGCGTGGTTCTTTCGGTTCTGGCCTTTGCCCGCCACGTATCGGAGGTTGCCAAGGTGACGAGCGTGATCGACCCAGACAACACCCATCGCTTGTACGCGGTTTCAGGCGAACTCTTCTTTGCTTCGACCAACAACCTGGTACACGAGTTCGACTACGACGCGGCCGACGTGAAAAAAGTAGAGATCGATCTGAGCAATGCTCGCATCTGGGACACCTCAGCGGTCGCAGCGCTCGACGCGGTCGTCGACAAGTTCGCTGCCCGAGATATCGAAGCGACCCTCGTGGGCCTCAACCCACATGCCGAAAAGCTCCACAGCCAAAACACGGG
>CAZHUR010000477.1:0-2482 GCA_964535395.1 uncultured Acidimicrobiales bacterium | reverse complement strand
CTGCTGAGACAACCGAGTAAACCGGCCGCTGAAGGGTTGAGTCGTTAGGCGCTGCTAGCCAACTTCTTCGATCGATTCGACGAGCACCGTGCCTACGTCGAGAAAGTTCGGGTTCGGATCGGAGACCATGATCATCGAAGGGCCCGCAGGATGGTCGGGTATCCACCAAATGCGATGTGCTGTCTCAGCGCGTATCGCAATCGGGAAGTCGAGTTCCCAGGCAGCTTGAAACGCATACTCACATGGCTCGTCTTGGGTGCAACTCAAACCACTAGCCACGCGCACATCGAATCTGTAGGTGTCGAGTCCGCCGACTTGAGGCCGGGAAACGTTCGAGACTTCGAGGTTGGCGGGCGGGCCGTCGAGGAAGGCCTCGATATCGGACAGATCGATTGATTCTCCGACCAAGCTCGGCCCACCAGCCTGCGGCGTGAGGGTGGGCTGCAAGCCTGCGACCATCAACACGCTGCGCTGCCCCGGCGTCGTAGCCGTGGCGGACTCGCCGACCAACCGAATGAGTCCCGCCTGATTCTGCTCGACCCCCCAGCCCGTGATGTTGACCGAGATCGGGGCGGCAAAGTTCTGTAGCTGGAAGCGTCCGATGTCGGCTCCATTGGAAAACTGGCCGAAGTATCCGGGAGGTCCGTCCTCGTTCACCGCCACCGCTTCTGGCCGAGAGTCCGCTCCACCAAACGTCGCTCCGTCTGGGAGTGGTGCGTCCAATCCGGGTCCGGTTAGTTCAGCACTGGCGAGCAGTGTTGCGAACGCTGTTCGTGCTGGTGGTTCACTCACGTAGGGGTTCACGTCAAAGCCTGCGTAGAGGACTCCGGCCGGCGTGTCGGCGAGGAACAACTGTGTTCGTTGCGGCGCCCAAGGAGCAACGACAGCAGCTCCGTCTCGGGACAACGCAAACAGTTGGAGCGAAGGACTTGGAATCGCATTGGACAAGGGCAGAACCCCATCTACCTCAACGGTGTAGCCGACAAGCTCGCGGCCGAACAGCTCGACGAACTGCCCGTTCGGCTCAACACGGAGTTGCCTGACCGCTTGTAACTCAGCAAGGAACTCCGTAGTCGTGCTTATCGAATCCCCATCAGCGGCTTGGGTTGTGAGGCCGAGCCGAGCGACATCGGCAATGAAGGCTCCGCCTGTGCCAATCGGGTCGATGACAATCCCGTCTCCAAACGCCGTCACTACGTGCGATTCATCGGCATCAAACTGGACTCCGCTCATTGCCGGGAGGGTATGTGTGCGTGAACCACCGGAGATGTCAGGGGTTGAGAGTTCGAGCAGCGTTGGAGAGGCGCCGGGTTCAGCGACCGGTGCATGAGAGAAGACCGCAGGGGAATCAACCTGTGCAATCGATTCGACTATCTCGTTGCGCAAACTTCGAGCATCTTGGGCGGCTTCGGATGTTCCTCCCCCCGAAGCCACCACCAAGAGCCCACCGTTCCGCTCCACGACAAACCATTCCTCACTGCCAAAGGGGAAGTAGCCGGTCCCCGATGGTGTGCCAGCGTCTTCTGCGCAGTTGAACTGGTGCAGGATGCCACTAGTGAAACCCTCCGCCTCGATCGAGTAACCCGCTAGCGACTGCCCAAAGAGCTCAACGGTTTCGGTCATCGGAGACGGTGCTTCTCCCAGTTCTTCTTCGATGAATTCGACCCACTCATCGATCGAAGAGATCGGCGCTAATCCATCCTCACCGGTGTTGGTGAAGCCGATCTGGCCGACGAACGCGAATGGTGATGGGAATCCCAACCCGGACGAGTTCGGTCCGAAGACGAAGACGCACTGCTGCGAAACGAGTGCTCTAGAGGGGGTCGACAGGTCTAACTGGATACCGCCAAGGCTTTGAAGTGCGACTGTTCCTGCCGGTAACGCCACACTGTCAGCGACAGGGCCCGTAGCCGATGCACCGGTCTCCAGACTTGCTGAATCTCCCGATGTATCAGGCTCATCAACAACTCCGCTCTCGAGAGGCTGTCCGTCGTCAGCGCCCAACCCCAGAACGAGCCATGCACCTGCAACGACTGCGGCGATAACCGCTGCGGCAGCCAGCCATCTCGGTCCGTTGGATGCACTCGATGGATGCGTCTTGACCGCGAGCGGGCTGAGTTCAAGGACAACTTCATCGGGGTTGGGGCCATCGGTCTCAAGGGCATCGGTTGATCGAATGTCTACGAGGTCGTCGAAGTGGGCGAGCATGCGCTCGCGTATCTCATCTTTTCGTTCTGAGACCTGCGACTCATCCTTCTCGAGGATTCGCAGGAGTTCGCCGGTCCGTCGTTCGTCTGGGGTTCGACCAGTCATTGTTTCTCCCACGCATCAATAAAGCTGCGGCGCCCGCGTGACAGCAACGATTCGGCGGCCCGATACGGGATGTCCATGGCTTGAGCGACCTCGCTTACGGAATAGTCGTCCAGGTATCGAAGAGCGATTGCCGCTCTTTGGCGTTCGGGAAGCGATTGCAGCGCAACTA
>CAZHUR010000476.1:0-2494 GCA_964535395.1 uncultured Acidimicrobiales bacterium | reverse complement strand
ATGATCTAACCCCAGCACGATCGCCAAACTGCCTGCGGATAGCGGCTGGGCGTAGTCGGCCATCACGTCGAAGCCACCGGGGTCGACAGCGTCGAGCAGACGGTCTGCGAGCACCGAAAGTTCTTCGGTAACGAAGGGCCCGCTGCGCCCACTCGACAAGAAAGGGGGCTTGAAGATCGCTGATAGCCGAGTGTGCTCTGGCGGGTCCATGGTCAACATGTTGCGCCCGAGTGCCCGAGCAAGAAACGAGGGCTCGGTGGCGGCGGTGAAGATCTCAGGTGTTGCTTCCATCACCGCTACGTCGTCCCACGTCGTGACGAGCCACATGTCGAGTGACGGCACGAAACACACCGGCGCCTCAGCGCGGAGCTTGGCAAGTATCGGGTCGGGGTCGACCTCAAGATCTTCCAAGGAGACCGAATCAGCAAACGTCATGGCACGACGGTAGCGGCACCCGCCTCGTCGCTGCTGCTCAGGAGGCGCCTCGTTCGAGGATTCGGGCAATGAGGTTGGTGCGGTCTTCACCTAGCGCTGGAATGTGGTCGTCGGGATCATCGGCACCGCTGATGTTGAAAGGCGGCTTGTACACCTCGGCCCGACCGGTGGGTGTCGTCACGTCCATGAACCGGTCTCGTGCCCGTAGTTGGTCGTGCTGCCACAACGCGAGCGGATCATTCACTTTGCTGTGTGTGACCCCACCCGCGACTAAGCGGTCGATAATTTCATCTGCCGAAACCGACGAGAAGGTCGTGTTGATCATTCGCTCGAGGTCGTCGATGTTGGCGATGCGACTCGGATTGTCCACAAAACGTTCGTCGGTAATCAGCGCGGCGTCCTGCAGCACGTGTTCGGCAAACGCCGCCCAATCTCGATTGCTCTGAACTCCGACCAGCACATCGCTGCCGTCGGAAAGTGAATAAAGACCGTAAGGCGCAATCATCGTGTGCCGGTGCCCCGAACGCTGGGGAACGTGGTTGTTTCCTACTGCGTTGTACGTGGGCGCCGCAGTCCACTCCGCGAGGCTCTCGAGCATCGACACTTCAACCGTTGCCCCCTCCCCTGTCACCTGTTTGCGGTACAGGGCTGCGAGGATCGAACTGAAGGCGTACATCGCCGATGCAATATCAGCGGCCGAGAAACCGACCTTGTTGGCCTGGTCGGGAGTTCCCGTCAACGCAATCGCTCCGCCTTCAGCCTGAATGGCAAGGTCGTACGCTTTGTCGTCTGTTCGTGGGCCTCCCAATCCATAGCCCGAAATATCGCACGCAATAAGGCCTGAGTTGTCGGCGCGGAGCTGGTCAGCGAGCACGCCTAAACGACCAGCCGCCGATGGAGAGAGGTTCTGGACAAACACGTCCGCGCCACGGATCAACCGATGGAAGGTGGAATGGTCAAGGGCGTCCTTCAAGTCGAGTTCAATGCTCTGCTTTCCACGGTTCGCCCACACAAAGAACGAAGAAGTGCCATCCATTGCGCTGTCGTAGTGCCGGGCGAAGTCACCCTCCCCCTTTCGCTCAACCTTGAGCACTTCAGCGCCCAGGTCGGCGAGCTGTCTGGTCGCAAAGGGCGCGGCAACCGCTTGTTCGAGAGTGACTACGAGGATGCCGTCGAGTGGAGCTGCCATCAGCCCTCCTTTGGAAGGAAGCCGCCGCGACCCTGGGGCAACTTCATTTCGAGAATGCGAGAGGCAACGACCGTGCGCAGGATCTGGGCTGTGCCGCCTCCGATGGTGAACATTCGAACGTCTCGGTACATTCGCTCGAGTGGGTTGCGACGGCTGTAGCCCGCAGCGCCGAATACCTGCAGGGCGTCGTTCACTACCTGGATCGAAGCTTCGGCGGTGAAGATCTTGGCTTGGGCTGCCATGAGTGCATCGGGGAATGGTGAGCCGTTGGCTCCACGTGACTCAGCAGCCCGATATGTCAGGCTGCGGGCGGCTTCGAGCTGGACCGACATGTCGGCGAGCATCCACTGCAATCCCTGGAATTCGGCGATTGGTCGATCGAACTGCTCGCGCTCTTTCGAGAATTGAAGGGCGAGTTCGTATGCGCCGGTGGCGATGCCGAGTCCGACCGTTCCAGCACCGACGCGCTGGCTGTTGTAGGCGTTCATTAAGTCGCCGAAGCCCTTGGCGAAACCTGATGGTGGCATGACCAACATGTCGGCGTCTACGACCATGTCGTCGAAGATCACTTCCATCTCCGGTATGGCGCGCAAGCCCATTGTCGGCTCACGCGCGCCGAACTTCAGGCCAGGCGTTTCGTCACGGACGGCAAGAAAGCCCCCGATGCCGAGCTCTTCACCCTCTTCGTCGTACACGCGAGCAAAGATCAGGTGCAGCTTCGATACGGTGCCACCGGTGATCCAATGCTTCATACCGTTGAGCACGAACTTGTCACCTTGGCGGTCGGCGCGGGTGGTCATCTTCGATGCTGCACTGCCGGCGCCAGGTTCGGTGATGCAAATCGCTGGCTTGTCGCCGGCGAGCACCATC
>CAZHUR010000475.1:0-2495 GCA_964535395.1 uncultured Acidimicrobiales bacterium | reverse complement strand
ATCGAAGCCCCGGTCGTGAGCCTTCCGGCCACCGAGGACACGGGCGATCTTCCTGGCGAGATACCACTTGTCGATCTCACGGAAGAGCGCCACACCAGACGGGTGCTACCGAGCGTGTTGGTAGCAGCAGCGGCTGTGCTCGTGGCGGTAGTGGTTGCCTCGTCTCTGTTCATCTCCCAGGACTCAACCGAACCACTGCCGCTGTTGAGCGCCGATGTTCAGGTTGGCCCTCCAACGATTACTCCGCTCGATCTTCCCGATGGAACCTTTTCTGCCGGTGAGGCTGCGGGAGGAGAGTTGCTGGCATTCGCCGGGACAGATATCTCATTGGGCACGCGCGTGTATCGATCTGCCGACCTTCAGACGTGGGAGGAAGTTGCGTCGCTGCCCGTCTCGTTGGGGGTGTCTGGCTTGGGGGCGTTTAGCGTCTCTGACGATGTTTGGTACATCGTCGGTGGAGATCCAAACACCATCGAGCCGATCGGTCAGGGGGAGCTTGGCTTGTTACCCACCGACCTCGTTGCGTTCTCCAGCGCTGACAGCGGAGAGACGTGGACCGAGATCGACATCTCTCTCGGCGACACGACAGTGACCGACAGCGGCGGGGAACAAGTAGACCTTCCGTTCAGTCATCGAACGGTGCTTCCAGCTTCGATGGGGATCACGGTCGTCGAGGATCAGGTGCTGGTTTCATACAGCACGTGGCTCGACACCGATTGGACCGCGCTTGCACGCAGCGCGGGTGTGATCGGAGACGACACCGTCGTCATTTCCCGTCTTGATGGGGAGTTTTCCGCGGTAGCGCCTGATGGGGTTGAAGACATCGTGTTCACCGCAGAGGAACTAGGAATTGGCGAGGAGGTATTCGCCGAGCTGTTTGCACAGGGACGAAATGGCGAACCCGTCGAAGTCTTGCAGCGATCGGTTGCCGGTGAGCCCTTCACGCCGGTTGAAATTCCAGGCTCGCCAATGTCAGGGTTCTCGTTGACATCCCCATTCACACTCGACGTGTTCAACTTAGACGAACAGTTCTTGCTCGTCGGCCGAGATGGCGCGGACGCCTACGTGTCAGACGACGGATTGGTTTGGACCGAGACCGATGACAGCGCATGGACCGAGTTGTTCAATGACTCCGTCGGCGGGGAGTTCGTCGACAGCGACGAGTGGTCCGTGCAGGCGGGTGCCGAATCAATCAGCTTCCTGAACGGAACACCCGGGCTCAACGGCATCATATTTGTCGATCTTGCGGCATCGGACGTTCTCATCCAGCAGTCGGTTGACGGTGGTCCTCTGACCCCAGTCCCAGTCCCAGATCGTGAAGCTGATGCGAACCTCGGATTTATGACCGACTTCGGCGGCGCTGTGGTTTGGCAAGACTACGACGCAGAACAGATTGCAGATCGATCCGCGGTGCTAGAGGACAACGGCTACATCTTTGAGAGATCGGTAATCGGCAACATCACCGTGACCGACCCGGCAGGCACGGTGCTTGTTGAGGAACGATCTCCATTCGCTGCGCCCGAAGGAGGAATGGTCACAGATGAGTTCTTCGACATTCTGTTGTTCGACGAGGACGGTCGACTGGCTGCGTCAACATCACTCGACGAGCTGTTCATTGCGTCCCTAGGTAACGCCCGCGGCGGCGAAGTTCCAGCTCGATTCATCAGCTGGGCAGCCGGCCCTGAGGATTGGCAGTTCGCGCCGCTCGAAGGCCTTGACGCCACCCTCTTGGTATTCCGGCCAACCGAACTGGGGCTCATCGCTAGCTCCCGTGTCGATGGGAGCCAGTCTGTGCTCATCGAGTGGCCCGAAGAGTTCGGCGAGTAAAAACCCGGACGGCGGTTTGAAAATTCGTGAACCTACCCACAAGACGTGTGGGTAGGTTCACGTATTTTTGAGAACGGGGGAGGGTTTTGCGTAGGCGGGTGCACTACGGGTCAGACACGGACTCGAAAGGTGCCCAATAATGGGGGTAATCATGGAAGCGGAACCGGACGCGGCCAATCAACTGCTGATCGCTGCTGCCAAGCGTCAGGACGAGGACGCGGTCATTGCCTTTGTCGAAAAGTGCCAGCGCCAGATTGTGGCAGCGATAGAGATTGCCGGAGTGCGCCGATATAGCTCCGACTTCGACGACGCCCAGAACCTCGCCCTCTTCGAGATCTGGAGAGAGTTTCCGAACCTCCGCTCCAATGCTTCTGTGTGCTCGTGGATGCACGGCATCGCCCGCCGAATCACCATGAGCCGAGTGATCGCACCGGCAACCCGACAACGGCGTCGAGATAAGAAGCATCGTGATCACACCCCTGCCGATGGACTCGAACTTACCGGCCCGGACCAGCGGGTTGCCGAGCAGGACCGTCTGAGCCGAGTGCTCGATGCGTTGAGCGAGGACCACCAGGAGATCCTGGATATGCGATAAGTCCTTGGACATAGCGAGGCCGAATGCGCCGAGCGCTTGGGGGATAACGTCAAGACGGTCAGCCGCAGAACAG
>CAZHUR010000474.1:0-2508 GCA_964535395.1 uncultured Acidimicrobiales bacterium | reverse complement strand
GGCCGGCTTCGTGACGAACTCGAAGACAAAAGTCGATGTCGTTAAACGCGACGGCAAGCTTCTCTTCGAGCCCGCCCAGTTCTTCCCAAATGTGTCGAGTGGTAAGGAGGCACGCTCCGGTCACAGCGCCGGCTTCGTGGGCGAGCACGAGCCGGTTGAAGTAGCCGGTTGCGTCAGCGGGTTCGTGGTTCTGGCCGTGTGCGGCGAACCCTCCAAAGCCGAGCACAACGCCCGCGTGTTGAATCGTGTCGTGTGGATACAGCAACTTCGCGCCCACTGCGCCCACGCCGTCTTGTTGAATCCACCGAACCATCTCGGTGAGCCACTCGGGGTTGATGACTTCGGTGTCGTTGTTCAACAGCAGAACCAGTTCGCCGCTCGACTCTCGCACGCCAAGGTTGTTGATCGTTGAGAAGTTGAACGGGCCGGGCGACGAAACCACACGTCGATCGGCCCCGTTGTCGAACGAGGCAAACCAGTCGCGAGTTGCTTGTTCTTCAGAGTCGTTGTCGACGATGACGATCTCATAGTTCGGGTAGGTGGTTCGTTTGAGGCTGTCGATGCACTGGGTGAGGAGATCGAGGCGATCCCTGGTGGGGATGACGATCGACACGAGCGGAGCGCCGACTAGTGGGGGAGTGCTTCGGTAGGCGGTGGGGCCGTTGGCCCGGTCGACCTTCCAGTCGCCGCCGAGATGATCGGTCAATGCCCGAATCGAGGCCTCTTCGGTGTAGCTCTTCTCGCCGGGGGCGAGTGCGGTCGAGCCTTCGATCGCACGCCAATGATAAGCAACGAAGGGGATGTGGCAGATGCGGTCGCTGGTGGTGGCAGCGGTGGTTCGAAGTAAAAGATCGTGGTCTTGTGACCCGTCGAACCCTGAGCGCATGCCGCCGACTTCGGTGACGAGCGAGCGACGAATTGTGGTGAGGTGCGAGATGTAGTTCTGTCCGAGCAGCAGTTCGGGGTTCCATGGCGGTTTGAAGTGTGGGTCGTAGTGGCGCCCACCCGCATCGATCTTGTCTTCGTCGGTGTAGAGGATGTCTTGGTCGCCAGACTCGAGGGCGATGAGGGAAAGAGCGAATGGTGCGAGTGCATCGTCGTGATCCATGAAGGCCACGAAGTCTCCGGTCGCCATGTCGAGACCGTCGTTGGTGGCTGCGGCGATGTGACCGTTTTGTTCTCGATGGTGCACGACGATGCGTTCATCGCCGGCGGCGAACTGATCGAGCCGGGCTGCGACCTCTGCGTTCGGTGACGCGTCATTGACCAAACACAGTTGCCAGTTACCGTACGTCTGTGCAATGACCGACTCGATCGCTGTTTCAAGCCAGGTGACCTTCGGGTTGTAGACCGGGATGATCACGCTGATCGTCGGTCCGCCTCCGGGGAGGCCAGCGCAGCGTTCGATCAGGCGTCCACGATCGCCGTCGCCGAGGGTGGCGTAGTGAAGCCGCCACGACCCGTAGTCGACCGTGTCTCCCGCCCGTTGTTTCTGGAGGTTGTCGTAGGCGTGAGCTACCTCTTCGAGCGTCGCGCGGTTTCCTCGCTCTTTGCGGGCGTTGTTGAGGCGCTTGATGAGGGCGTCACGGTTTGTGACCCCGCCAACACTCGACGCTGCGAGATCGGCGGCCATCAGCGATGCTGCGACCGCCGACGAAAGGGGTCGAATAGTGACGTGGCTCACCGTCACCGTGGCGACCCACGGGGAAACCTCGAGCTGTACCTGACCGGTCCCCTCGGGAACGTGAACGACACGAACCCGCCGACCCCCCACTGCGGGAATGGCTTTGCTAGTAAGTCGGGCTGCCCCCGAGGCTGACAGGAAACTCAGCGATATCGGGGGATTTTCGGCCCGCTCAGACGCGTCTGGAGCGTTCGCGCCCCCATTGGTAGTTGTGGTGGTGATGTCGGTCGTGACGAGGTGCCAACCGGGATTCAAAGTCGACGGTGAAGTTGCGACCAGTTCGAACACGGGTTTACCGTCGTCGACCCGCCACGTATGCGGTTGCGATGTTGCCGCAGGGGTGAGGCTGGCTTGAGCCACGAGTTCAAATTGCACGTGGCCAGCGTAGTGACTTGTTCATCAAGAGTTCTGGAGCCAGATGGAACGAATCCGAAGGACGTGTTGTTCTCGTATGTAACTCAGGAGCTTCTCTTCTGCAGTTCATGTGGCTCTCATTCAGTCCTTACAAACTGGCACTTCACTGAATAACGACACCGACCGAAAGTCCAGTAGGGACTCTCAAAAGGAAATGATGTTCGACAACCAAGACAACGAGGAAAAAGACGCATCCGCCGCTCCCACACAGGAGTGGGCTGTCGATCGCACCTCTGGCTCGGATTCCCGCCCTCCATCGTCCACCCAGGCGAATGGTCCTCGGGCCAGCTTTTCGGCCATCGGAATTCCGGTGACCGATCCATCACAAGCGGCGACGGGCGCTGTTTCTCCACGCCCCGTCGCCGAGGTGCGCCCGACGACTCCATCTATTCCCGCACCTCCGACCGCTC
>CAZHUR010000473.1:0-2512 GCA_964535395.1 uncultured Acidimicrobiales bacterium | reverse complement strand
ATTGCGAACACGTCGTCGACCAGCGAGCTGTCCACGCCGTGATTGGTGACGACAAAGAAGCCGACTTCGTGACAGATCGCGGTGAGAGCGTCGGCCAGCTGTTGGCGTTGCGCGGGCGAATCCCGGGTTGCGGAAACGTCGACTACTGGAATCTCGCTGAACGCTGAGGTCACCAACTCATAATTGCATCAGATCCGCTCGATCCGCCCGACGGGGTGCGGCTTCTAGTTCGAGCGGACTGGGGAGGCGACTTCGATCAAGAGGTTGTCGGGCCCGAGGATGTAGGAAACGGTTTGGCCCCATGGCTTCTCGACGGGGTCTACATAGGCTTTGGCTCCAGCCTCTATCCCGGAGCGGACCATCGCCTGAACGTCGTCTGTGACGAGTGTGATCGACGCCGGAGCCGGGAGTGGCCCGGGTGGGGTAAACCCGCCAGCGTCGGCAAGGTTGGCGTTGGCGAGTTCGAGTGACACGAAGGCGAGGATGGTTTGACCGGTGTCGAGCTCGCCGTAGTCATTTTCGGGCGTATGCATCCGAATCGAAAGGTCGAAGGCGTCGGAGAAGAACTTGAGCGCGGCGCGGACGTCTTGAACGTAGAAGATGGTGTAACCGAGTGTTGTCGTCATGTGGGGCCTTTCGATTTCTGCTCATCATAGAAAGGTCACTCGACAGCGGTATGTCGGAGTTTGGCGGATTTATTGATTTCGGCGCTGATTTGGGCTTTCCTGGGAACGTGAATCGGCTCGAACGCCTCTATGCGATCAACGAGGCGGTTCGTCGCGAACGTGGTCGTCCGGTTTCTACCGCAGCTCTCGCAACCGAGTTTGAGGTATCGCGCAGAACTATCGAAAGGGACCTGGCTTCGCTTCGTAACGCTGGAGTCCCGCTGTATGGGGAGCCGGGGCGCAACGGAGGTGTGGTGTGCCTCGAAACGAGCGCCGGAGTACTGGTGTCGCTGTCCACGGCAGAAGTGACGTCGCTTCTCGTGGCTGTAGCAGCCGGTGGCGCTGACATGCCCTTCTCAGCAGATGCATCGACGGCAACCGCCCGATTGCTCGATGCCCTCGCCGAGTCAACCCGAACTGGCGTCGAAGAACTCCGAGGGAAGATTCGTACCTCAGCCCAAGCTCCTGCCGTTCCTGCCCGCGTGCGACGGACTATCGAAGAAGGAGTACGGCGCGGCGTCGTAGCCAACATTGTTTACGTGGACGCTGCGGAGGTGGAGACCGAGCGGAGCGTAGAAGCCGGCGGCTTCTTTAACGGCGGAGACTTCTGGTACCTGATTGCTTGGTGTCATCTGCGTGAGAGTGGACGGCTGTTTCGTCTCGACCGCATTAGCTCCGCGCGGCTGACACGACGACGAGTGGAAGAGCGCGACCTCGATGAGCTTCTCGGCTGGGTTCCAACCGAGACCTCAACCCCCTAACCCGAAGCGTGCTCGACGATGTCATTCCCGATGATGTCGGATGTCGCCTAGTACATGAATGACTCGGTAACTTCATGCTCGAACGATGCGACTTGGCCGAGGAGGCCATACGATCGGCGAGGATCTCTCGACAAAGGACAGATTTACGATGGATGCAACAGAACTCCGCTCACTTCAAGCTCCGATCAAGCAGCAGTACACCGATGACCCCGAGGCCGCGGTCATTACGCTGAACGCGACGGGCAAGCTCGGCGAAGGGCTTACCTGCAAGGTCGAGACCGGGGGCAAGATCGCAGAGGCTGGGCTGCACCCTGCTAGTGGAGGAGACGGCTTGTCGTTGTGTTCTGGTGACATGTTGCTCGAGGCCCTCGTTGCATGCGCTGGCGTCACCCTAAATGCCGTGGCGACCGCAATCGAGGTAGAGATCCGCGATGCCACGGTCACCGCTGAAGGCGATCTGGATTTTCGCGGCACACTCGGCGTGAGCAAAGAGGCGCCTGTGGGCTTTAAGAACATCCGGCTCAACTTCGACATCGACACCGACGCTGAGAGAGAGCAGATCGACACGCTTATCAAGCTCACCGAGCGCTATTGCGTGGTCTTCCAGTCGATCTCGAACACCCCGGAGTTGAGCGTCACATACTGAGCCAGCTGCAGGGGAGTAGCGGTTAGATGTGGTCCTTGGCGGCCGCTTTGCGATCGCTGTCGCCCGAGTTTGGCTCGCCCTGAGGCTCGATAAGCAACACCTTGACTTCGTTCTCGGCTCGCGGCCGATGGACCACTCCTGCTGGGACGATGACCATCTCACCAGGGCCGAACGTCACGCTGTCGTGGCCTTCATAGTCCATTGTTAATTCGCCATCGAGGACAAGAAAGAAGTCGTCGGTGTCGTCGTGCTTGTGGAAGTCGTATTCGCCTTTCACTTTCACAACCATCACGTCATTGTCGTTGTAGCTAGCGACCACCTTCGGATCCCAATGGGTGTCGAAGAGGGCGAGCTTGTCGGCGAGATTGATTTTGTGGGTCGGCATGTGCCGACCCTAGGTCAAGCCAACCAGCTTCGCGGTCTCTGCCATTGGGGTGTAC
>CAZHUR010000472.1:0-2528 GCA_964535395.1 uncultured Acidimicrobiales bacterium | reverse complement strand
CCAGACAACATGGCATTGCACCACGCCGACCTGCTCTAACGCTGGTTAACCAGTGAACACATACTGCACCAGAGCCGAGACGGTTCCGGTGGTCGCGTTCTGACTCACATTGGTCTGGATCAGCGCCGAGTGATCCGGAGAAGCCCACTGAGAGCGACTCTCATCGATAACGGTCCATCCAGCGCCCTGAGCCGAGGCGTCGATGACGCCTTCAGCATCTTGCAGCGATAGGTCGGAGAAGCCGAAGTCGACGTCATAGCGCTGTGAGTCGGCAAACGCAGATACCCGAAGCTGTCGAATGAACGCAGCCTCGCCCAGATCGAGCTCGGTTACCGAGCCTTCGAATGCGCCAAACACACCAGCGCGAACCGGACCTAACACGGTGTAGTCAATGCTCACCACGCTCCCGTCGCCAGACTCAAACGCGTTGATGTGGGAGTCTCCAATGTCAGCCCAATGAACGACTCCCAGGTCAGCGTCCTCGACGGTGTAGAACTCGGCCTCTTCACCAATGAGCTCCCCGAGCTCGGCACTGTAGTCAGCAACAACGCTCTCCGCTGACGTTCGAGTTGTCGTGAACTCGACGTCCACGTTGTAACCCGTCTCGATCGTCGGGCCGTCTTCGAAGTTGAAGTTCAGGGCGAGGCCGGTAATTTCGGTGCCGGGTGCGGTCGACAAGTTCGGAAACGGCACGACGCGTGCCACTTGAGCAGCAAGGCTATTCGTAGGCCCAAACACGCCCGCGAGAACCGTGTTGTCCTCGGCCAAGGATGTCTCGGCCGATGACGTACCAACGACGGGTTGAGGCACCGATTCCTCCGTCGAGGCCAACGCATCGGGAAACTCTGCACCCGCACCGCACGCGCCCGCGAGAGCTGAAACACAGAGCGCTATGCCGGTAATGTTTCTCTTGATGCTCACGAATCGTTCGCCTTGTCCGCGTCGGTACAACAGGGGTCAACCTCACCCCCTCCGCGTGCGTATCGGCAGGACGAATCAAAATGTTTGTGTTCTTGGCCAAAAGAGCCGAATTCAGTCGGCTCGTTCCGACAGCTGGTTCAAGATGCTGGTGAAGTTCTCAACGCCTTGTGCACCGGTCACGAGGTGCTGGCGGTCAAAGACGACAGCTGGCACGCCGGTGATCCCCTGCTCGATCCAAAACTTTTGCTCTTCTCGTACAGCATTGGCGAAACGTTGGTCTTCGAGAACAGCGAGCGCTTCGGCTCGGTCGAGACCAATCTCGCCAGCCACATCTGCCAAGACTGAAACATCTGACATCTCGCGACCGTCGGTGAAGTGAGCCTTGAACAACGCCATCTCGAGGTCGTTCTTGCGACCCTGCTCGTTGGCCCAATGCAACAACTGGTGCAGGTTGAACGAGTTGTGCATCTTCGAGTCATCATCGAGATTGAACTCAAAGCCGAGTTCCGCCCCAAGGTCGGCGTACATCTGCACCGTTTCTCTCGTCTTATCGGGCGGAGAACCATACTTTTTCTCAAAGTTCTCGGTAATGCTCTGCCCCTCTGGTGGCAGCTGCGGATTGAGTTCAAACGGGTGCCACCGAATCTCATGTTCGGTTTCGGTTGCCTCTAGAGCTTTCTCAAGCTGGCGATAACCAATAATGCACCACGGGCACATCACATCGGAGATGATGTCTATCTGAAGCGGCTCTGTCATGAGATCTTCCTCGTGTTGGGGGTTGTGACCGAGAACCGGTTGGTCCTTAGCTGTATTCCCCGTTAGCACCAGGAAAGATCGTGGATACCAATGAACTGAAAGCCCGGATTTGTCGAATCGTCGCGATGTTCAATCACAAGTTCGTCGATTTCTGCAGGGAAGCTGACCGCAACGTTGCCAGTCGCCTGGTTGGTAGGACTCACGCCCCGAACCGTGTTGGTGGTGAGGAAAATGTTGTCGGTACCCGTGACCATGTCGGCCGCCCCGAGGTTGACCGGCGCGCCCGCGTTCGTTCCGATCAATTCGACGGTATCTATCCAGCTCGTATCCGATCCGGGTATATCAATCCCGTCGACATCAGCCAAAGTGAAACACGCCCGAACGGGCCGCGAGAAACCGAACGAAATCGTTGCGCCCTGTCCATTGATCGCATCCTCCATTGCCATAAGCAACGGGTTGTCAAGGCTGTTCAGCGTGTTCGTCCAGACCAGGCCTTGGAAGGCGGGATCGGCGACACCAAAGGGGTCAGAAGTGGTAATCGTGACGACGGTGCCGTCATTTGCAGTGACCGAGGTCGGGAACGTTCCAGCCAAGGGTGTCCAGTCGACGCGGACCGGAGGAACCCCGCAGGAACCAACGGCGGCTGCCAACCGATCAAGACGCAGCACTGAGGGCGCAATCCAGGTCGTGCCTCCAACAGCGAGAGAGCCCGCCAAGGCCTTACGACGCGAAAACTGTTGCGGCTTATACTCCGACCCCATAGCTGACCATCGGTCCCTACGAGTCCGAGATTACGAAAACCGTCAGATTTTTTTAGGACAGGTCAATATCGACCTCGGTCGGCGCAGAGT
>CAZHUR010000471.1:0-2535 GCA_964535395.1 uncultured Acidimicrobiales bacterium | reverse complement strand
TCAGCTTCGGCTTGCGGATGCAGGGCACGGACAAACGCGAAGCAGCCAAGAGCGCGCAAGAGATGCTCGACTTAGTGCAGCTCAGTGAGATGACCAAGCGCAAGCCGAGCCAACTCTCCGGTGGGCAGCAGCAACGCGTGGCCTTGGCGAGAGCTCTGGTCAACAAGCCCAAAGTCTTGCTGCTCGATGAGCCCTTGGGAGCGCTCGACCTCAAACTCCGACAGGAAATGCAGACCGAGCTGAAGTCGCTGCAACGCGAACTTGGCGTGAGCTTCGTGTTCGTGACTCACGACCAAGAAGAAGCAATGGCGATGTCGGATCGCATTGCGGTGATGAACGAGGGCAAGTTGCTCCAAGTGGGGCCGCCATCGGAAATCTACGAACGCCCGGTCAACCGATTCGTGGCCGACTTCATTGGCCAGACGAACCTTCTCGATGCAACGGTCGAAGATGAGGATCACATCATCTTGACCAACGGGGATCGACTTCGAGCGCCAAGCCCGCATCCTCCTGGGACATCGGTGGCTATGAGCCTGCGTCCCGAGGCCATCCACATTGGCAAACTGGGCTCGACGCCACCCGAACACGAGGCAACAAGCCTTGACGGTCAGGTGGAATCGGTGACCTACCTCGGTCACGCCATCGACTACGTCGTCAAGGTGGGTTGGATAGACCTCGAAGTGCGAGGCGATGCAACCGCAGGCATGACTCGATTCGGAGCAGGCGACGAAGTCAGCGTCTGGTGGGACCGGACCTCGGACTGGGTGGTGGCGAACCAATGACCTCTATCCGCAAGGCTGACCGAAACGACCTCTCGGTCGTTCACGAGCGCAACCGGAGCCGTCAGGGGTTCTTGATGGCGCTGCCGGCGTATGGGTATCTCATTATCTTCTTCGCCATCCCGTTGGTGTTCGTGGTCGTCTATTCGTTTGCGACCCGCAATCGCTTTGGCGGCACCGATCTCTCCGGCTGGAACTTCGACTCGTACATTGGCTTGGCGGAGCCGGTGTTGCGAAATATCTTGATTCGGTCGCTGACGCTTGCCATCATCACGACCGTCATCTGTCTCCTAGTCGCGTATCCCTTCGCGTACTTCTTGGCCACCCGGCGTCCCGCGATACGAAACGTGATGTTGGTCTTCGTGATGATCCCGTTCTGGTCGAACTTTCTTGTTCGCACTTTCGCCTGGCGTGTGTTGCTCGGCAGTGATGGGCCGATCTCGCAACTCACCCAAGCGATCGGACTTGGCGAAACTCGAATACTCTTCACGCCGACGGCGATTGTCTTGGGGCTCGTCTACGGGTTCTTGCCGTTTATGATCCTGCCCCTCTATGCGTCGCTCGAACGCCTGGACTGGAGCCTTCTGGAAGCCAGCCGAGACTTGGGCGCGACCGGTTTCCAAACGTTTCGCAAGGTCACCTTTCCCTTATCGACGCCGGGAGTGATCGCCGGGTCGATCCTGGTGTTCATTCCAAGTCTGGGCGCGTTCGTGACACCGGAGATTTTGGGCGGCGGCCGCGAGGTGTTGCTTGGGAGTTTCATCGTTTCGCAGTTCTTGGCAGCCCGAAACTGGCCGGTGGGTGCAGCGACGTCCACCGTGCTGATGGCCGTCATGTTGGCTAGTGCGCTGTTGTACTTCCGCAAAGTCGCGAGGGCTATGTGATGGCAGGTGCAAGAGAACTTCGCGGCCGTGCACGGGTCGGGCTGACCTTGAACGCAGCTCTGGTCTTCTTCTTCTTCTACGCGCCGATCGCGTTGCTCGTTGCGTTCTCCTTTAGCGACGACGAACTCGTCGGTCGTTGGGGCGGATTCACATTGCGCTGGTACGAGGAGTTCGCCGAAAGCGATCGAATACAGTCAGCGATCGGGGTCTCGGTGCGTGTGGCAGTGCTTTCGACCGTGATCTCGGTCGTGCTCGGGACCTTCGGCGGCTTGGCGCTCGAGCGGTATCGGTTCAAGGGCAGCAAACTATTCGATGCGCTCTTGTATCTGCCGGTGATCATTCCCGACGTGACGATGGCGGTGATGATGCTGATCTTCTTCACCAGCCTCGATGACCTCATTGGGCTGCAGGTCACTCGCGGCTTCTCGACGATCACACTCAGCCACATCGCCTTCAGCATCAGCTTCGTGTCCATCGTCGTGCGTGCTCGCCTCGCCGGAATGAGCGAAACCATGGAGGAGGCAGCTTCGGATCTCTATGCCTCGCGCTGGCAGGCCTTCCGCTACGTCACGTTCCCATTGATCCTGCCTGGCATCATCGGTGGCGCGCTTTTGGCCTTGACGTTGTCGCTCGACGACGTGGTTATTACCCAGTTCGTGAGTGGCCCGGGTTCTACAACGCTGCCAGTGTTCGTATTTGGCTTGATTCGCCGTGGCCTGTCCCCGCTGATCAACGCCGTCTCGGTCGTGATGCTTTCAGCATCGATATTTCTCGTACTGTTGTCACTATTGGCCCAGCGGGCCAGAGGGGGCTCTGTTACGCAGTCGGCGGACTAGCAAACAAGTAAACGGCGGAAACCAAACAAAAAAGCC
>CAZHUR010000470.1:0-2553 GCA_964535395.1 uncultured Acidimicrobiales bacterium | reverse complement strand
ATCTTGAGATTGCTCTCACCAACGTCGGCGTTGAGATCGAGACCGAAGAGGCTGAGGACGACTAGTTGCTTTTCGAGTCGCGGCTCGGGTGAGGCTAGCGAAGCGTCAAGTCTGCTGTAGGCGTGACCGCCGTTCTACACGTACTGTCCGCTTGTGAAGCCCATGTCGAGTTGGTGTGCTCAATAAGTTGAGCGCCACTTGGCATTCCCGCTGGAGACTCGGCGTCTGTGGTGTGAGCATCGGCAACGAGCACCGTGTCGTATCCGCGTTGGTGTGCAGCGTGAAGTGTCCACCGTACGCAGAAGTCGGTCTGGGCACCCGTGACGATCAGGCTGCCGATATCGAGGCGTGCGAGTTCGGCTTCCAGTGAGGTGTCTTGAAACGAGTCTCGAAAGTTCTTTCGGACGACGACCTCGTCCGCGGTTGGCGACAGCTCGGGGACGATCTCCCACCCGGGCGTATCGGCCGGTAGGTCGTGGTCATCGTGTTGAATCCAAACCACTGGCACGTCTGCGCTGCGGGCTTGGCCCACCACCGTTGCGATGTTGGCAATGACAGCGTCGCGCTCGTGTGCTGTGGCGACGACATCGTTCTGCACGTCGATCACCAGCACTGCTTTGTTGGACCGGTTTAGCTCCATTGGTCAACCGTAGTAGTGCATCGTGACACGACGCTGCACAATGGAGGAATGAGTGGATGCTGTGAAGCAAAAGCCGATGAGCTGGGTCGCCTTCGTGAGAGCCAGCGCAACGTGCTGTGGATCGTGCTCGTCATCAATGCGGTTCTATTCGTTACCGAGTTCACCGTCGGGTGGTTGTCGCGCTCGGTTGCGCTTCTCGCCGACTCGCTAGACATGCTCGGCGATGCAGCGGTCTACGGATTCAGCCTGTGGGTCTTGCATCGAGGTGCAACCTGGCGAGCGCGCGCCGCGTTGAGCAAGGGTTTCGTCCAACTGGCTTTCGGCTTGCTCGTTCTTGGTCAAGCCGTGTGGCAGGCCACGAGTGGGGCGGTGCCAGCAGCAAGTGCGATGGGGATCATGGGCGTTGTTGCGCTCGCCGGCAACGCCTGGGCGTTTCGTTTGCTGTGGTCACATCGTGCTGACGACATCAATATGCGATCGACCTTCTTGTGCTCTCGAAACGATCTGGTTGCCAACGCCTCGGTGATCGGTGCGGCCGTGTTTGTATGGATGCTCGACAGCGTGTGGCCCGACGTGATCGTCGGTGTTGCCATCGCGATTCTTTTTCTTCGCACTGCCTTCGAAGTGATCAGCGAAGCTCGAGCTGAACTCGCTTTGCCCACCGAAGTCGAACTGGATCAAGCCCTTCACGAACTTTGCAGTTGCTGCTGACCGGCCAGCGACACGTCCAAACAGATCGTTGATCGCTGCCCTGTAGGTGCCTAGGCCCCGATGACGGTATACCCGTCGAGGGTGGAGAGCAGCGGTGATGTTGGTTCTGCTGGGACGTCGAGGCCGTGCGCAACGTTTCGCACCTCGCCAATCCATTTGCTGTGCTGGTACTCGTGGTTGATCACCGCGATGAGGAGACCACCAGCGATGATGCGTAGTTGGTTGGGAGCACCGACGTTGCCCGCATCGATCTGACCTACCCAGTAGTGGACTCTTTCGGCGACCGACGTTCGGTAGTCGCCAATGCGCGTAACGTCGGGCAGGTCGCCTCGGTTCTTTTCAGGAGTTGCCGAATCCATCAGCGAATCGAGTTCGGGGTCGGGGCTCTGCTCGGCGGCGGTGAGGTTGCGAACCATGAAGTGAGCGACTGCCGCCTGGTGACCAAGATGCCAGCCAATGGCACTCGACTCGGGCCCGGGTCGCCACACGACCTGTTCATTGGTCAGGTCGGTCCAAAGCGAGTCGGTCCAAGAGATGGAACGGTCGTATTCGGCGAGCAGGTCTTTGAGAGTCGCGGTCAAGGGTGTGTCTCTGTTCGTGTTATTGGATGGGGAGGTCAACGACCTTGCGTAGATCCTCGCACATGACTCGCAGGATGGCTCCGCAACAGCCGCTCATCAACTCGCCGCAGTGACCCTCGTAGCTATGGTTTCAGCGCGCGCGAGTGCGCCATCGATGTGACCAGGGTTAATCGGTGAGGTCTCGGTTGAGGCCCAATGAAGATGGCCATCGAACGCGGGAATGTCCCAAGCCTTGTGTCCATAGGTTGTGTAGTTCTGAAGCTGTTCGACCCCAGGTGGAGAAGTGTGCACCTGTGTTCGCCAATCGGCTACGAAGATCGAGATCGGCTCCGCGGCCTTTTCTCCAAAGATCTCGACGAGTTGAGCTACGACCGCTGCTGGCTTCGGCGTTGGAGTGTGGGGAACCGACATTGGAGCAAATCCGAAGAGCGCAGGGGGTTGGCCATCTGGGCCGCTCATGTCGTGTAGCTCACGCAACGGACCAACATGGCTGATCGCGGCACCTGCCAAACCTTCGTCACGCCAAAAGGCCTCTTTGTAGGTAACGACTACCTTCACAACATTGCACATCCACACCGGTGTTTGAGCAATCAGTTGGGAGGTTGGTTCGGGGAGTGCTGG
>CAZHUR010000469.1:0-2558 GCA_964535395.1 uncultured Acidimicrobiales bacterium | reverse complement strand
TTTCTCCGGTGCTGCCCGGGTTGCTGGGCTCCTGGCCGCCGCAGTTCAGAAAGGCACATCGCTCGAAGAGTGTCGGCGGTGGCTCTTTCTCGAAGCCACCCAGCTCGAAGGACACCCCGACAACGTCGCCCCATCGGTGTTTGGCGGCGTCACCGTGGCGGTCGGTGATCGTGTTGAGCCGGTTGCGCTCGGCCTGCAGGCAACGGTCATTTTGTGGATCCCAAACACGCTGTCGGGCACAAAGGAGTCTCGAGGCAAGCTGCCCACGATGGTGTCGATGGAGGATGCTGTCTTCAACATGGGGCGTACGGCGCTGCTCATCGCTGCTCTTACCAGCGGCGACACCGAGATGCTGGCGATGGCCAACGACGACCGCCTCCACCAAGAGATCCGGCTGAAGAGCCTTCCCGAAACTGCCGCAGCGATCGATGCAGCGAGGGACGCTGGAGCGTGGTGCTCCTGGCTCTCGGGAAGCGGCCCAACCGCGGCAGCACTCTGCGAACCTTCTCAAGCAGCGCGGATTGCCGCTTCACTACCCGAAGGTGCCGAGGTGAGCGTTTCTCATATCGACATGCGCGGAGCCGTATACGAGTAATCACCCAACCCAACAGGGGTTATGAGTTTCGCGCCCGGGGGCTCGTCGCCCTAAAGTGCGGCATGGCAAGAGGTGACATCGACGATCTTGTCGAGGCGACCGAAGAGTGGTTCGTCCAGAACGGGATACCACATTTCATCGACGATTTCACCGCTAAGGAAGACGTGTGGACGCGTGCGCTCGGAATCCTCGGGGCGGTGTTTTTCTTTGAACTGTTCCTCACCTTCGGCGACGACTTCTCGGGGTTTCAACAAGCTGGCGTGTTCCTCGGCGGTATCGCCATTACGGTCGGAGCTTTTGTTGTTTTGAACCGTCTGCGAGGGCGAAGCAACTTCGCACGGCCCAACACGGTCGGCGTCGGCGAGCTTGCCCTGTTTGTGCTGATACCGCCGATTCTGTCACTGCTGGGCGGGGATCGAGATGTGCTGGCGGTCGCCCAAGTCGTGATCTTCAACTTGGTGGTTCTGGTAGTGGTGTACGCCGTCTTGGCTTGGGGGCTGTTTCCGATGCTTCGCTGGGGTCTGGCGACCATGTGGGAGCACCTCACCCAAGTGCTTCAACTGCTTGGCAAAGTGCTGCCACTCATGTTGCTCTTCTCAGCCTTCTTGTTCCTCAACGCGGAGATCTGGCAGGTCGTCAACGATCTGCCCCTGGTTTTGTTTGCGGTTGTCGCGGGCTTCCTCGCTCTCATCGGGCTCGTGTTTCTCGCCGGGTCGATGTCGGGTTCGATCGCCGGCCTTCGCTACTTCGAGGACTGGATCGAGGTAACGGCCAGGTTGTCCGGCAGTCCACTTCGCGCATGTGCGGTGTCAGATTTCACCGGCGCACCCCAGCAGGTGCCGCTCAACCGGGCTGCTCGCTTCAACCTGACGATGCGCGTCGTCGTTGGTTTGAGCGCTCAGGTGCTGCTCGTGACCACACTGATATTTGGTTTCTACGTGGCGTTCGGTGTGCTCACCGTGCGGGAACAGACGATCCTCCAGTGGACCGAGCTAGGAGACATCGGCGCGGTGACGTTGGCATCGGTCGAAGTCGGTGGGGAGACGATCGTGTTGACGGCGTTACACCTCGTCACCGCTGGGGTGGTCGCGTCGTTCAGTGGGTTGCAGTTTGCCGTGTCGCTGGTGACCGACGAGACCTACCGAGAGGAATTCGTCGAGGAAAGCAACAACGAAGCTCGCTCAGCGCTCGCAGTGCGGGCGGCGTACCTGAATCTGGTGAGAGGGCCGGCTAGCGAGTCAGCTTGACGACTTGATTGCCAGCTTCGTCGAAGTTCGCTGGGTTCAGCCACGTCTCCAGGCGAGACATCACGCCCGGCCAGTTGTCGTCGGTGATGGCATACCACGCGGTGTCGCGGTTGCGGCCCTTGTAATGGGTCATCTTCTCGAACACGCCTTCGAACTTGTAGCCAAGTCGCTCTGCGGCTGCACGCGAAGCGTCGTTCAGACTGTCGCACTTCCACTCGATGCGGCGATATCCGGCATCGAAGCCGTGCTTGAGCAGCAAGTACTGCGCCTCGGTCGAAGCGCGTGTGCGCTGCATGCTGGTAGCAAACGTCACCCAGCCAATTTCGAGAACCCCTACCTCTGGTCGGATTCGCATCTGAGTAAGGAATCCAACCGGTTCGTTGTTCACCACGACGGCGTAGCCGTTGACGTCGGGGCTTCGCTCGAAGCCCCGAAGGATCTGTCCGAGTTCGGCTGCGTCTTGGAACGGACCTTGTGGCATGTAGGTCCACATCTTGGGATCGCACGTCTTGAACGTGTGAAACAGGGGGATCGCGTGACGGGTTCGCTCGACGGGTTCGAGCGTGACGTACTGTCCGATCAGCGGTGTGAGCGCTGGAGCCTTCTCTGGGGGAGTCCAATCGCCGAGGTCTTCACCGATGGGTTGTTCGAATTCATTTGTTCGCACGCTGGGAGATTACATCTGACACACCTCGGCCTCGAACTCGGGGAGTGTC
>CAZHUR010000468.1:0-2561 GCA_964535395.1 uncultured Acidimicrobiales bacterium | reverse complement strand
ACCCAGCAACCTCACACAGCCTCGATGCAATTTCGCGCAGTACCTCATCACCAGCTTGGTGACCGAGCGAATCGTTGATCACCTTAAAGTCGTCGAGGTCGAAGCTGAGCAGCACCGCGGGTGAGTCACTTTCGAGAGCTTCGTTCACCTTCTCGAGCACGAGACGGCGATTTGCAAGCGAGGTAAGGGGGTCGTGTCGAGCGAGATGACTGAGGTGAGCTTCACGTTCGCGGTCGTCGGTGACATCTGCTGCCGACCCAATGAGTCGAACCACTTCGCCGTCGACGATAAGGGCAGTGCCGACGAACTCAAGCCATCGATGGCCCTCCACTGGCGAATCCAAGCGAACCAGTTCTTCGAATGACTCGCTCGTCTGGTCGATGAGACCCTTACATGCGTCCCAGAACCGTCGCGCTTGCTCGGAGTCGAAGCCAGAAAAGAGCTCTTCGCTCGAGATCGAATCGGTCGTCGTACCAAGCCCCAGGAGTTCGCTCATTCGGGGAGAGAGTTCGAACGATCTCGTTTCGATCGAGTAGTCCCAAATGCCGTCGCGCGATGCCTTAGCCGCCAGCGCGTAGCGCTGCTCACTTCGGGCGAGAGCTTCGACCACACGCGTCGACTGGGTCACGTCGTGGGAAAAGCCCATCGTGCCGACAATCTGGCCGCTCCGGTCTCGAATCGGGAACCGTGACACATGCACGACCTTGCTCGACCCATCGGCAAACAACTCGACCTGGGTCACGCCAACTACCGGGATCCCAGAATCGATGACGTGTTGATCGGTCTCCTCGGGTTGTTCGCCGAGATAGTTTTCACTGTGCTCAGCAATTTGCGCGTCGGACAACCCAAGAACGTCGCGAGGGTGGGTGAGCCCGAGACTTCGGACCATGTTTGTGTTCGCCCGAACAAATGCGGCGTTGGCGTCTTTGAAGTACACCGAAATTGGTAGCCGTTCGAAGAGTTCCCGGTAGAGGGCGGCCTCGTCAACATCGAAGCCAAATAGGTACTCACCGTCTTCGAGAAATATCCCCGAGACTCCCAACGGACACGAGCCTGCGAGCTTGGCAATACCAATCAGCGCGTACGGTGTGTCGCCCAGGTCGATGCGAACGCGCATCCTTTCGAGACCGCCGCCGGAAAGCACCTTTTCGGCTGCCTCGCGCAGCCGTGGTCGGTCCTCGCTAACGACAAGGTCAAGAAGGGACCGGCCCTCCCACTCAGAGTTTGGTGGAGCGATCGAGATTCGTTGTATGAGCAGAGCCTCGTCTGCTTGCAGGTTGAGATCTACCGCGGGAGTCGAGTGCTCATCGGACGCGAAAGAGAATCTGCTCGTATCCTCCTCGGCTGAAACGGCCCCGTCGACCGCTCCGTTCTCGAAAGCGCTCATCGATAGAGAATCGGCGCGCAACGACAAAGCTTTAAGGGGCGACGCTGTCGAATATTGGGGGATCTTGACCACAAATCACTTGATTGGGTAAGCCATCTACGAACCGGATCGTCGTATTTCGCTTTGCTGCGATTCGTTCACCGGGTGTAATAACGCCGGTCAGATTCGCCGGATCACAGGCGTTAACGGCGACCACGACCCCGGTTCTGTCCAACGAACGCACCCGGTCCAGATGCTGAGCCGCCTCCGGGCTTGCGTACTGCTCGCCGGAAAACCCAGACACGAACCGGCCACCCAAGATCACGCCGCGTGCTTCGAGACGCCGCAACGCCCACAGGACCTCTCGCCACGGCACCACCAGCTGCTCGCGCGCGACGAGGGCGTGAAACACAACACCCCACCGAGCGAGCAGTTGTTCGGCAACCGCCTCCGCCAACTCATCACGATCGGCCTCGATGCCCGAAGGCAGAACAGTCCATCGCCCCTCGCCTCCGTGACGCGCCGACCTCCCCCGTCGCAGACCACGCCGAGGCCGACTCGGCTCGGTGGAACGGTCGCGCGCAGCGAAAAGCGAGCGCACCGCATGAAAGCTGTCGGCGTGCACGGCGCCTCTCCACACCAGATCCCAGAGCCCGGCCTCAACCTCGGCTGGGCGAAGGCCGGTGGCCTCGATCAACTCATGATGGAAGCGTGCCCCCGTAGTTATGAGCTGCTCGTGAATCAGATGTGCTGGAGTGTCCGAACCGAGTTCGAGTTCGCCGCGAGACCGCAGCGCGGTCGTGAGCCAGCCGAGGTCACCACGTTGGGTCACCGTGATCGGAGTCGCCTTTGAGGTGGTTGGTTTTGTGGCCTCTCCCCGCCCGATGAGGCGAGCCCAAGTGATTTCGCCCGCGAGACTTCGCTGGTCAAGAACCTCTCCGCGATAGTCGGACAGCCGAGAACTCAACAACCCCGGTTCCCATGCAGCAGCAGCGGCGTGCCATCCCTGAAGTTGAGCAACGACGGCACTCAACCCGCTCACACCGCAAAGCTGTGAACCTGGAGCAAGGTGCTGCCACTCAAACAGGAACGACATGTAGTTCTGTGCTGTAGCTGTTTCGACCCGACCTCGACGATGACGCTGGCTCGCCCGGTGCATCCGCGCGAGAAGCCGCCTCGAAGACCAGTACGGACC
>CAZHUR010000467.1:0-2561 GCA_964535395.1 uncultured Acidimicrobiales bacterium | reverse complement strand
GCTCGGACTCACGTCCGCGGCCAAACAAGAACAGATGGGGGTTTCTGAACCCGTGTATGGCTGGGTGCCACAAAGCACGGTTCTAACGGGTGATGAGGTTGCGCTCGACGAGTTGATCCACCCTCGCTCCGAAGGCGAGATCGTGTTCATTCTCGGCGAAGACCTGGCGGGGCCGAACGTCACCGCCGAAGATGTCCTCGATGCGACGAGCAGCATCGTGGGAGGCATCGAGGTGATCGACTCTCGCTACGAAGCGTTCAGCTTTACGCTCACCGATGTCATTGCGGACAACACCTCTGCCGCACGGGTCAAGATCGGCTCTGATGGGGTTGGGTCTCGTGACGTCGACCTGACGACGCTCGGTTGCGTTTTTGAAATCGACGGTGAGGTAACCGGAACCGCCACAGGAGCTGCCCTTCTAGGTGATCCCGCGGGCTGTGTGGCCATGATGGCCAACTTCCTCGGAAAGAACGGTCAAAAGCTCGAAGCGGGCTGGTTTGTCATGGCCGGAGCGGCCAACGATGCACGTCCGCTGAAGGCCGGCACAACGGCCACGGCTCGCTATAGCCATTTAGGATCTGTCTCTATCACCGGAAAGGGCTGACATGCCTCTCGTAAACGTCCACATGTCCGAGGGTCGCGATCCGGCTGCCAAGAAGGCGCTGATGGAAGCGATCACCGAAGCAATGCACGAACACATCGGAGCGCCCAGAGAATCGGTGCGCGTCTGGATCGACGAGTTTCCAAACACCGACTACATGGCCGGGGGCGAGCTGTTGAAGGATAAACAGGAACGACTTGCCCGGGAGAAGAAAGCGAATGGCTGATCAAAGCCAAATCGAGAAGGCTGCTGCACAGTTGCGGACCGCTGCCGAGACGGGCGACGCGTGTTCCCCCATTCGTGAGGTGATCGGCACGGACACCGACATCGACGTTGGCTATGCGGTCCAGGAAGCGAACGTCAATCTCGACATCGCCAACGGTCGCAGAGTGTCGGGACGAAAGATCGGCATCACCTCCAAGGCGGTGATGGAACAGGTCGGAGTCGACCAGCCAGACTTCGGCACGCTCTTTGTCGACATGGAGTTCGGAGACGGCGTGCCGATCCCGGCGAGCCGACTGATGCAACCTCGAGCGGAGGCTGAGGTTGCCCTGGTCCTCGAACACGACCTCGACCATGGCGAGCACGGCTTTAACGACATCATCGCAGCGACCGCGTACGCACTCCCCTCGATCGAGATCGTCGATAGCCGTATTGCGGACTGGGACATTCGCATCGTCGACACGGTCGCCGACAACGCAAGTTGTGGGCTCTACGTGCTGGGTGGAAAGCCCGTGCCGCTGAGCGCCGTAGACCTGCGCACTGTTGAGATGCGTATGGACGTCGATGGTGAAACAGTTTCTACAGGTAACGGCGCTGCGTGTCTCGGGCATCCAATTAACGCTGCTCGATGGCTTGCCGACGTGATGTCTCAGCGCGGCACTCCACTGCGGGCTGGGGACGTGGTCATGACCGGCGCTCTTGGACCAATGCAGTCAATTGGTCCGGGCAGTTCGGTGATTTGCGACTTCGGCCCCCTTGGCACCGTGACCACGTACGTGGAACCGGATTAGGAATCGTTTGCCGAAGGTTAGGCCTGGGCGCAGATCAGGGCGATGTTGTCTTCGCCCCCGGGGTTTCCGTCCACTCCCTTGAGTGCGAGTGTCGAGAGTTCTTTGACCACCTGTAATGGGTCGCCTTCTGCTTGGCTCGCGATCGAAGCAATATGGTGAGGCTGGACCGACGTGGCGGCACTGCGATAGTGGCATTCGTCGATTCCATCGGTGAACGCGAGCATCATGTCGCCGGGGTTTGTTTCAAAGCGGAACGCGTTGCCGCGGCGAAGCGACGAGGCGTTGCGTGCCGTGACGTAACGGTGGTCTCTGCCATTGACGGGAGTTGCGTCGCGGCCTGGGCCAGCCAATACGAAGCTCGAGTCACCGAAGGAGATTCCGAACCCGGTTCGTTCGACCCGGTCATACACGACCGCGAGGAGCGTGGTTTCCGATTCGGTTCGCGCAGGGTCGCCTTGGCGTAAGAACTCGAGCATTTGGGCGAGGTGCTCGAGATTGTTCGGCCGGATTTTGCTCCAGATCTGGTCGAGGCGGCTGACCAACATGTGGCTTGCCTCAGGCCCGTAGTGGGCGTCGGCCACCGCGTAGGCCGACCAAGTGCCGGCTTCGATGACGCAAAGCGAGTCCTCGTTCATCACGTTTGAGTCGAACTTCCATTGCTGACTGGGCGAGTCGGTCGCGGTGCCAACGCTGATAGCTGCAGCTGCGTTTGAACCGACGCGTGTTGAGCTGATCGTGCCGTACTCACCAAAGTCTTCGCCGAGAAGCAAGATGCTCCCAAGCCGTGGATCAGCGTCGTTCATGAAGCTCTGAGTTTACGAGGATTGTTGCCCTGCGCGAGAGACCTAGTAGCCGCCATCGAATGAGACCCTCCCGCAGATATCAAACCCATCGGCCCGGACAAACCGACCCGCGTGGAAAACAGAACCGCCGCACATATCAAACCC
>CAZHUR010000466.1:0-2561 GCA_964535395.1 uncultured Acidimicrobiales bacterium | reverse complement strand
CAGTTCGGCATCAACGTGCCGATCGTGTACGCCCAGGCGTACTTCACCTACGGCATGTTGGTTGCCCTCGCACCTGAGTTACCCAACAACTACGCCTCACTGTTCCCGTTTTCGGTGAGCGCCCCCGACGGCGTGATCCTTAACGCACAAGACCCAGAC
Source organism: uncultured Acidimicrobiales bacterium (assembly GCA_964535395.1). Classification (GTDB taxonomy): domain Bacteria; phylum Actinomycetota; class Acidimicrobiia; order Acidimicrobiales; family SHLQ01; genus SHLQ01. The sequence goes on along the minus strand of CAZHUR010000466.1, from coordinate 2,402 downwards.
CCGGTGTCGGTTCGCCACGTCCTCGGCCACTTCGTGACCGACCTGTGCCTCGGTGCAATCGCTCAAGCGTTGCCCGAGGTTGTTCCGGCCGAAGGCGCCGGTGCCTTGTGGAACTTCCAGGCCAGCGCTCGTTCGGCTGACCCCGAACAGCTGCTGGCCCCCGTTGAAATACTGATGTTTAACAGTGGTGGAACCGGTGCGCGGCCGGGCCTCGATGGACTTACCGCAACGGCGTTCCCATCGGGGGTGATGACGATGAGCGCAGAGGCGACCGAACAGGTCGGTCCGATCATCATCTGGCGCAAGGAGATCAGAGAGAACTCTGGCGGCGAGGGTAAGTTTCGAGGCGGCCTGGGCCAGGTCATCGAAGTAGGCCCAGCCGATGGCTACATGTTCGAGTTCTCTGCAATGTTCGACCGCGTCGAAAACCCGGCACGTGGCCGTGCCGGTGGCGGCGACGGAGCGGCTGGCAAGGTGTACCTCGACGACGGCACACCGTTCTCGCCGAAGGGCAAACAGGACGTACCAGCGGACCGCCGACTCATTCTCGAACTCCCAGGCGGTGGCGGCTTCGGCGACCCGGGTGAACGAAATCCAGAGGCCAAAGACAACGACGAGAAGCAGGGCTACGTCTCGTGACAGGTAGTTATGACGTCGTCTGCATTGGCGGCGCTGCAATAGGTAGTGCAGTGGCGTACTACCTCACCGAAAACCCTGACTTCGATGGAACGGTTGCGCTTATCGAGCCCGATCCGAGTTACGACCGAGCCCAAACTTCGCGAGCACAAAATTCGATCCGCGAGCAGTTCAGTCAGCCAGTGAACATCGCGATCAGTCAGTACGGTCTCGACTTCATCGCCAACTTCCACGAGAACACCGTGGTCGAAGGTCAGTCACCCGAGCTCAACCACCGAGGCACCGGTTACCTATTTCTTGCCCGAGATGACAAGGACTTAGACAACCTGGAACAGCAGATGTTGGTGCAGCATGAGTGCGGCGCCATGACCCGCATGCTCACCGCCGAGGAAACGCTGGCTGAGTTCCCATACATGGACGTCAGCACGATCGCCGGCGCCCGTATGGGCACGCTGAAAGAGGGCTCGTTTGACGGGTGGGCGTTCTTTCAGGGCTTCCGACAGCGCGCCATTCACAACGGCGCGGAGTACATCAAAGATCGGGTCGTCAGCATCGAGACCGAAGGCACCGCTGCAACCGCAGTCGTGCTCGAGTCGGGGCGACGCATCGCTGCGGGCAACATCGTCAACGCTGCGGGCCCTCGAGCCAAACTCGTCGCGAAGATGGTTGACCTCGACCTACCTGTTGAGCCACGGGCCCGCACGAGCTTCGTTTTTGATTGTCGAACGAAGATCGAACACAACGTGCCGCTGACCATCACCCCAGAGGGCGTTCACTTCCGGCGAGAACAGCACCACTTCATGACTGGAGGCGTGCCTGAAGACGACATGGCAATCGCCTACGACGACTGGGAGATTCGCCACGACGAATTCGAAGAACAGATCTGGCCAACGGTCGCGAAGTATGTGCCCGCGTTCGATCAGATTCACAAGGTCACCGCGTGGGGAGGGCAGTACGCCTACAACACGCTCGACCACAACCTGATCATCGGCAACTCCCCCGAGGTGACCAACTTCTGGTTCGCCAACGGGTTCAGCGGCCACGGCCTCCAGCAAAGCCCTGCGGTAGGCCGGGCGATCAACGAACTCATTACCTACGGCGAATACCGCTCGATCGACATGTCGGTGCTGTCGTACGAGCGCATTGCCAAAAACGAACCGTTCTACGAGAACGTCGTGATCTAGGTCGACATCTCGGCCGAAAACGAGTGTCGCCCCCGACCGAGAACCGGACGGGGGCGACAAACGTGGGACTGGTAAAGCTAGCTATTACTCCGCTGGCACCAGTGTCCAACGGGTTGCTGCACTTGGCTCAGTGCCGGTGCTCACATTGAACCGAGGACGTTCTGCCTGCAACAGTGCCTCGGTGGCTGTGTTGATGATGTAGTACGAGCCATCGCCTGCGTCTGCGAGCTGCCAACGGATGTACTCACCGTCAGCGTCATCGAGAACAGCGCCGGATCCATCGGTAGCGAGGAAGCGACGAGTGTAGGCGTTCTGAATGTAGACATCGCCGTCACCCGCGTCGACGACCTCCCACTCGGTGGTGGTGTGAGCCACGTTGCTCGTGGCGGCGTTGCCGAACGACGCTTCGAGGTATCGTCCGAACTCGCCGTCAACGATGCGGAAGCTGGTTGGGGCGGCAGCATCGTCGGCTGGAGCGTCGTCATCAGCAGCATCGTCAGCTGGAGCATCATCAGCAGAGTCGTCAGCTGGAGCATCGTCGGCTGGGGCGTCTTCTACGACGCTTCCGTCGAAGAGCGGGCC
>CAZHUR010000465.1:0-2564 GCA_964535395.1 uncultured Acidimicrobiales bacterium | reverse complement strand
GGCGCCGGCTGAGCTTCGCCGGTGCTGTCCTTGGCGACCTCTTCCCCGCGGAGCTTGGGTAGCAGGAAGCCCAGGCGCAAGTACGTGCCTCCAATCACGAAGAACAGAGCTGCACGCCACAACACATCGACTGCTACCAGGTCGATAAAGATGAGCTTCAGCCCAGTGAGCAGAAGTGTCGCAAGAGCTGCGTTGAGTAGACCTGCGACAAGCCGAGGCGAAGTGTTGTCGGTAATCAGACTGCGTCCGGCGACAAGAGCGATCGACGATGCTGCCCATGCGAGGCTGATCCACATCTGCGTCTGCGGCACGCCTTGAAGCGATGCTGCAGCCCAGATGAGATAGAGGACCCACGCTCCCTTCCACAGATCGGTGAACCCGTCTCGATCTCGCAGCGTCCACGCTGCTACGGAGAAGCTGGCCACGAACAGCCCGGTTGCCGACACCTGCCCGAGAGTCATTGGTTCATCGAGGAAGGCCAAGGCAATGGTGACACCGCTCCACAGAAGCGACACGGCACCGAGCACAATGGCTGTGATCACGGCCTCGGGAGATGTAGTTCGGTAGGCAAGCACACCAGAGACGATCGCTTGAATGAGCAGGGCTGTCATGAGCGCAGGACCGTTGAGAACCGCAATGAAGCCCACGGACACCACACCGAGTGCTGCCACTTGATGAAGGGCGGCCATTGTTGGGTGAATGCGGGTTTGTGCGGCTGTCACGACAGCGCCGATAGCAAGGCCAGCGATGACGGCAAACCAGCCAACGCTGTTTGCGGATTCGACAAGTTCTACAGGGTCCCCGGCGATCAAGATCGACAAGATGAGCACCGCCCAGGGTGTCGTCGTCGCCGCGAGCCGTGCCTCGATAACCGCAGCGACGCCGCTGACGTCATTGTGGGTTGACCAATCGAACAGCTGCGAAGCTGCGAGCAGAATTATCGTGAGAACTGCTGCTGGAAGAGCGACCGAAGTCATCTGCGTGAGTGGCTCAGCCACCGCAGCGATCAAAGTGATCACAGCGACCGCAGTTGCACCGGCACCTCGTGCTCCGAACCAAAGTTGGCGCCAGGTGGCGGCCAAGACCGAGAGTCCAAAGACGATGGCGACCGCGAGGACCGCTACGGGCGAAGCCCCGGCGGCGAACATCAGCAGTGCACCGAGAAGTGCTGCCGGTCCGCCGGCGAAGGCGGTGCTCTCTGAGTTGTGAAGCCGGCCAAGGCCAAGGAAGGTGACGATGCTCACGGTCAGCCATGCCAGGGTTGCGGTAGAACTCAGAAGTTCGAGTTCGAGGTGGCCGACCACGCCGGTGACTAAGAGCGCACTGGCGCCGGTGATCGCAAGCGCCGTTTGCCATGGTTTCCGCTCGGGTCGAATTCGAAAGCTCAAACCAATGAGTGCTGCTGAAACGGCTGTGGCGAGGGCGAGTTGAGCGCCCGGACCAATCCAGCCTCGGCTGATTGCCGTCGACACAAAGAAGATCGCGGCGAGAATGACAAGACCGGCGCCGCCAAAGCGAAGCAGCTTTTCAAAGTCGAACGATCTCGGAGTGCGAGCCGCAGCTGGACCCGGAGCGACCTGACGTGGCGGTGCCGACGGTGGAGGCGGTGCTGGATATGTGGGTGCCGGCTGGGTTGGTGTCGCCTGTCTTGGTGGCGGTGGTGACGGTGCCGCTTGTCTTGGTGGTGGTGGCGGCGGTACGACCGCTGCCGCGTGGAGAAGTCGCTCCTGATGTAGTTCGGTCAGTTCGGCTTCGACGGTCAGGAGAACCCGCTCGAGAGCAGCGATTGCGTTTTGTTGATCAGCCATACAGACACCGTAAGAACGGGTCCGACTGTCGGACCTAGGGGTTTTCCCCCAATTGACGACGAATTTCCAAAAACTCATCGAACGCGCCTTGGTCATGGGCAACGACCGGCGTCCGTCGGGCTGTGTGGTCTCGATGAACGAGATCGCGTCCAAACGCATCACCGATCACCGCTCCGACCTCGGTACACACAAGGAGAGCGCCTGCGTAGTCCCAAACGCCGTGGGCTTCGTCGTCGAAGTCGACGTACCCGTCGACCTTGCCCGCAGCCACATAAGAAATATCGAGCGCCGAAGCCCCTAGGCAGCGATATTGGGCCCAGGGACCTTTATTCGGGGCGGTTCCATTGACCAGCACGATCCGCTCACCCGCCGCGACCGATTCAACGGGCTCCATTGGTCGGCCATTGTGTAGCGCTCCTCCCCCACGGATTGCCTCAAAGCGTTCTCGTGTTGCAAGGTTCTCGACGAGCGAGACAAAGGGCCCTTGATCATCGAAGATGCAGATGCTGGTGGCATACCACGGCAGGAGCCGAGATGCGTTCGTAGACCCGTCGACCGGATCTACGACTGCGAGCAGCTCTCGATCTGGGGAGATCACGCCCGCCTCCTCGCTCAGGACACCAAGTCCGTTCTCAAGAAGTGACTCGACGAGAGGATTGTCGATGACAAGATCGAGCCCGTACTGGCCCTCGCGCTCTCCCTCGTCACGTCGGTTCGAAATCTCAGCGAGCTTCGTGGCTGCATCATTTGAGAGAC
>CAZHUR010000464.1:0-2569 GCA_964535395.1 uncultured Acidimicrobiales bacterium | reverse complement strand
CAAGTACCTGATTCCTGGCAACTACAACAATCAGGCAGTCCGAGTGGACAACGTGTTCTTCGCCAACAACGGCGACGGCACCTTCACCAACCGAACACAAGAATCGGGCCTTGGCTTTCACCAGAATGGCTATGACGCTCGCTTTGTTGACTTCACCGGGGATGGGTTCCCGGACCTGGTGGCCGCTTTTAACACCGACCGCCCTCGGCTGTGGGGCAATAATGGCGACGGCACCTTCACCGAGAAACCTCTGCCTGGCGGCTACGGGTTCTGGATGGGTCTAGCCGTTGGAGATTCGACCGGCAACGGTCTGCCCGACATCTTCTTGGCGAACGTGGGAAAGTCGATACCGGGCAAGATCCTCCACCGCGACTTGCGGACTGATCAAGAGGAAGACCCACAGTCGGCGCACCTACGCAACGACGGCAACTACCAGTTCACCAGCATCGCGGCGCAGACCAAAGCGACCTCGCAGGCGTTCGCGTGGGGGTCGTTGTTTGCTGACTTCACAAACAACGGCCGGTTAGACCTGGTCATCACCGAGAACTTCATGGCGTATCCGCTTGGGATGCACAAGTTGCTTCCGACCGGAGGCAAGTTCTTGTTACAGGACTCTGACGGCACGTTTGTGCGAGCCGAAAAGGCATCAGGGGTGCGCAACTTCGACTTTGGCTACCGGCCGATCGCCGCCGATCTCACCGGCAGCGGCTATCAGGATTTGATCATTGGGAACCTGAACGGCCCATTGCGGATCTTTCTGAATGACCTCTGATCGATGAGAAGGCACTGAGCTTGTTGGTGCGGGCCTCGGTTAGGGTCTGACGTCACGAGGCATCGAAAGCAGGACCGACACAGATGAAGCCGCTATCAGAACGTCTCGACGCGATTCCCTGGCCGCGTGCCAAAGCGCGAGAACGGGCGCTTCACAAGTTTGCGCGCACCGACGGCAACGTCGTGCCATCGTTCTCCGAAATCCCGAGTGGCTTTGTGCACCGCGAGATCGATCCCTTGAATGCGTTTCCGGTTGTCGATGTCGTCGCCGCTGATGTCGCGCGCTCGGGTAGACCGGCGCTGATTGTGACGGGCGGGCTTGGCCAGCACAATGCCGTCATTGTGGTCGAGGACGGCGTAGCTCGCGACGTTGCCGCCGACTTCGGTCTCGAAGGTCTCAGCGACCGCCCGGTGTACGGGATCACCGTGGCTGATATCGACAACGACGGCGAGGACGAGATCGTCATGACCGAGCACACCGGCATCGTGGTGTACTCGCGTGGCCCAGGGGACAGGAGGTACGAGCGTTCCGATCTCGATATCGAGCTGCCAGATCGGTCGTTGCCCATCGCCGTCGCCTTTGGTGACACTCGCGGCGCCGGCCAACTCGACATGTATGTGAGCACCTTTATCGATCCGAACTTTCTGGTGCCGGCGATCTACAACGATCCAGAAGTGTCGGTCGACAACAAGTTCTTTCGCAATCGCGGTGATGGCACCTTTGTCGACGCGACCGAACAATCTGGTTTGGGTTTTCACCAGAACTGCTTCGATGCTCGCTTTGTCGACTTCACCGGCGACGGCTTCCCGGATCTGGTGGCGGCGTTCAATACCGATCGTCCTCGCCTCTGGGGCAACAACGGCGACGGCACGTTCACCGAGCAGATGCTGCCGGGCGAATGGGGCTTCTGGATGGGTTTGGCCATTGGTGACACCACGGGCAATGGTCTGCCCGACATCTTCTTCGCCAACGCGGGTAAGTCGCTTCCGGTGCGAGCGGTTCGCAAGGACCTTCGTGATGATCAACTATCTGATCTGGCTTCTCGGCATCTGCGAAACGACGGCAACTACCAGTTCACCGACATCACGGCCCAGAGCAACGCGACGTCACAGGCATTCGCGTGGGGTTCGGTGTTTGCCGACTTCACGAACAACGGCCGTCTCGACCTGGTCATTACCGAGAACTACCTGGCCTATCCGTTGGGCATGCACAAGTATCTACCCACGGCGGGGAAGCTGCTGGTCCAAGGCGCCGACGGCACGTTTGTGCGAGCCGAGGCGGCCGCCGGGGTGAAGAACTTTCACTTTGGTTACCGGCCTCTTGCCGCGGACCTGACCGGTAGCGGCTCACAGGATCTGGTCATCGGCAACATTGCGGGACCGCTTCGCATCTTCTTGAACGACCTTTGATCCAGACCAAGGACAGCGTTCCGGTGGGGTAACCGTCCAGGAGCGCGACTGGCGGCGATGTCGTAGTGTGGAACGTCTCGCGCGCTGATGCGTGAGTTCGAACCGGAACGAAGGCGTGGTCAGCTATGGCACAGGATTCTCTCTCTATCTCACGGGTCGTGTTTGGCCCAGATGGCTTTGCCGAGGTGACCAACATCGGCGACACCGCCGTCGCGCTCGATGGCTACACGTTGTGCCAATTCCCGAGCTACCCCGCACTACCCGACGGCCAACTCGAGCCAGGACAGTCGTTGCAGGTCACAGCCGAAGAGCTGGGAGGCCTGAGCAACTCCGGCGGTGAGGTCGGGATCTACGCCGACCCGGCCTATGAAGACGCAGACGCCATCAC
>CAZHUR010000463.1:0-2569 GCA_964535395.1 uncultured Acidimicrobiales bacterium | reverse complement strand
AGACCGAACACAAGTCTCGTGTTCTGACCCGAGCTGGCAAACCCTTGAAACTGCTCGAAACAATGGCCTGGACGCCCGACGGCGGGGTCTCGTTGCGACAACAACACATCAATCGCCTGCTCGAGGCCGGTGACCACTTCAACATTCATGTCGACATGGACCGGGTGATGGACCTTCTCAACTCAGTCCGTTCCGACACCCCGCTCAAGCTGCGACTTCTGATCGATGCACACGGCGAACCCGAGCTTCAGGTGGGTCCGCTCCCTGTCGAAGATGGCGCACTTCGAACATTGCCCGTCGACACCATCCCCACCGATCCATACAACGAGTTCCTCGTCTACAAGACCACCACGCGTACCCGATACCAGGAGGCGCTCGACCGTTTTCCCGACTCAACAGACGTCATCTTGTGGAACCGTCGCGGCGAACTGACCGAAACCTGCGTTGCCAACCTCGTTCTAGAGATCGGCGGCGACTTGGTCACACCCAGCCACCAGAGTGGGTTGTTGCCCGGAACACTCCGAGAAGAGCTGCTCCAGCGAGGCCAACTGAGCGAACGGGTGCTCGACCTCGACGACCTCCGTCGAGCAAGCCGCGTGTGGACGATCAATTCAGTTCGAGGCTGGGACCTCATCGAAGTCGATCTCGGTGACTAGACCGGCTGAATCCGAACAACGATCGCCTTGTGGTCGCTTCCCTCATAGTCGAGGATCTCGAAGGCATCGGCTTCCCAACCCTGGCCAACCAGCGCGTGGTCGAGGCCGAGCAGTGCGGGTCCGACTCTTGGTACGGGCGACCAGGTCACCCCAAAGCCACAACCGGCTTCGTTGTGTGCATCTACCAGGCCCCCGTCGACCTGCAGGGTGCGAAAGGCGCGGTCGGCCTGAACCGAGTTGAAGTCACCAATAGCCAAAAGCGGAACTTCGCTAGACCATTCGGCGAGAGAGACGAACTGAGCGCGCTGGTTCTCTCGTTCACCCGGCACATGTGGAGGAGCTGCGTGGACGTTGACCAACGAGAGCGGACCCGACGGCGTTGTCGCTGTCGCCAAGAGAAGGGTGTGCACTGGATTGTCGTCCGACCTCAGCTGATCCACGTCGCTCAAGGGGAGACGACTCAAGATCGCTTGAAACTCCGACTGATGCGTGTGTTCGAAACTGCTGTCCAGGGCATCGAGAACACCTTGAACAAACGCTGGTTCTGCTTCCTGCAAGATCACCACATCGGGTTCGAGTTCGGACAGTTGATCTGCAACATCGGCGGACAGCGGCGAACCGAACAACACGTTCTGTGATGCGATTACGAGATGATCGTCCATTCGTCCAGCTCCTACATCACACCCGGTTCGCGGGGTTATGTCGCCGGGCAGCGCCGCAACTCCGACCAGGCCCACCACCAGTGCAGCAACGACGCCGAGCTTCCAATCGTGGAGAACAGCGGTGACGAAGACACCGAAGGCGAGAAACCACGGAGCGAGCGCAGCAACTGCGATCAGGATTGGGTTGTTCAGGTCGAAAAATCGGAACAGCACCGCTCCAAACATCAGAACGGTGAAGGTGAGAGAAAGTTTCGTTGGTTCGGTTATCGACCGACCGCTCACTTCGGACCCGGGCATTAGAACCGCCGAAGAAACACACCGCTGCGTGGCTTGGGCGTTACATAGGTCGACTTCGGTGGCATATCAAGCCCTGCGTCGGCGACCGCAAACACCTCGGTCGGGCTGACCTCTCGCAGCACGAACAAGATCTCGCGGTCACTCAAAGACTCGGCGAGCCGTCCTCGATCGACCGTGTCGAGGAAATAAGAGATCGCGCCGTCGGCACCCTCAGGATCGATCCCCAGAAGCGGACCGATGACCCTGCGCTGAAGTCGGACAGGATCGGTTGCATCGAGCGGAGAGTCGCTGTCCGGATCGGGCAAAACACCACTCCACCACTGCCGGCCCGCGTAGACACCAATGTGACCAGGAACTTCTGGCAACGAATCGATGTACTCGGTGCTTGGGCGAAGTTGAAGCTTGTCGGTGAGCTCGGCCACCACCGCGTCGAGGTCGGCATCGGCCGCGATGGTCACGCGTCGATGGAAGGGGTCGATGTTGACTCTGTCGTCGGAGAACAGCACGCCGAGCATTCGGCTACCCCGAGGTGACGCAACCCTGTCGTGCAATGCTGACGCCGCGGCGGCGCGGTGATGGCCGTCCATGATGTAGAGGTCGTGCGACTCGAATGCTCGAGACAAGGCTGCGCAGTCGTTGGGGTCGTCCATGACCCACAATGCCTGCTCGAGGCCATCACCGGATGTGAAGCTCACAACCGGATCTGATGTGTCGAGAAAGTCGTCGAGAATCATGCGTACGGCAGGATCAGCGCGATACCCAAAGGCGATTGGAGAAGACTGCACGCCGAGCACTTCAATATGTCGCGACAGATGATCGGCGCGCTCGGTCTTCACACGTTCGTGACGCTTAATACGGCCGCTCTTGTAGTCGGCCGTTTCGACGAGACCGACAACGCCGACCTGGCGGTGATCTCCGGTCTGGAGCATGTATAGAAAGAACACCGGATGGTCG
>CAZHUR010000462.1:0-2578 GCA_964535395.1 uncultured Acidimicrobiales bacterium | reverse complement strand
TGGCAGCACAGCGTTTCCCAACGCTGCAGAGTGGCGAGATCGACATCTTGATCCGTAACACCACCTGGACCGCTTCACGTGACGGCGCCGAGCAGGCAAACTTCCTGCACACCACCTTCTACGACGGCCAGGGCTTCTTGGTCAACGCAGACGGCGGCATCAACACCGTTGAAGATATGGCAGATGCATCGATCTGTGTTCTCACCGGAACCACGACGCTGCTCAACCTCAACGCATTCCTCGGCGACGCAGGAATCCCATTCACCGCTGTTGAATTCGAGTCAAACGATGAGCTCAACCCAGCCTTCCAGGCTGGACAGTGTGAGGTTTGGACCTCCGATGCTTCACAGCTCGCTGCATTCGCTGCGAACATGGACATCGAGACCTCGATCCTCCCTGACATCATCTCGAAGGAGCCTCTTGGCCCAGTAGTAGCCGACGGCGACACCGAGTGGGCACAGGTTGTCAACTGGGCGACCATGGCCACTGTTCAGGCATGGGAGTTCGGAATCACCTCTGAGAACATCGATACCTTCGCTGACTCAGAGGACTCGAACATCCGCCGTTTCCTCGGTCTTCCAATCGAGGACGACGATGGCAACGAAGTTATTGCTGAAGTTGGCCTCGGTCTCGACCCGAACTTCGCTTCGAACATCATCTCCCAGGTAGGTAACTACCAGGAGATCTTCGAGCGGAACCTTGCGCCAATCGGCCTCACCCTCGACGGAAGCCCGAACGATCTGTGGACCAACGGTGGTCTCCAGTACGTCCCACCATTCCGTTAAAGAAGACCCAGTCGCGTGAACTAGGTGTGAAATAAGCGCCTGAATACGCACAACTAAGGGGACCGGGTTTGGACATCGAACCCGGTCCCTTCTAGTTTTCAGCCACGATTTGAATGGCACAACGGTGTGCTTGGAGGGTTGATGATCACATTTCTATTGTGGGCGCTGGCGGCGTTCCTTATTCTCGCGGTGGTCTACGTCATTGGACGTCTTCTCTTCGACACGGTCCAGCTATTCCGCACCAGAGCCGCCCGAGACGACAGTGCCGTGCTGTGGCGCGATGGTGGAGCGATCGGCATCGCGGCCCAAGTAGTGACTCTGGTCGCAATCGTTGCCCTTCTCAGCTACCTCTGGTCCAACTTCACCGCCAGGACAGAGTTGATTGGCCTCAACCTGTCGTTCGACTTCCTCGAACAGCCCGGCAACATCACCATTGCCGACAACCCGTTGTCATCTGGAGACACCGTCTCCGAGGCAATCACAGCCGGCTTCTTAAACACGCTTCGAATTATCGCTGTGGGCATTCCCATGGCCATGATCTTCGGCACCCTCATTGGCATCTCGCGTTTCTCCGAGAACTGGCTCGTGCGCAAGATCGCCACTTCCTACGTCGAGTTCTTCCGCAACATCCCACCGCTGCTGGTCATTGTGTTCTTGTGGGCCGCGGTGTTCCTACAGTTCCCGCGGTCGCAAGAGTCGTGGACACCGTTCAACTTGTTTGTATTCAACAACGCCCGTTTCGCGTTCCCGTCACTGAAGAGAACCGGCGATGGCAACTTCCAACTGTTCGTCTGGGTGCTGCTCTTCGCCGTCATTGCAGCGATCGTCGTGGGTATCTGGCGAACGTCGGTGTTCAATAACACCGGTGCACCGCACAAGCGCACGCTCTGGGGACTCGGAACGTTCGTCGGAATCGTGGTCATTGCATACTTCGCTCTTGGCACACCAGCCACAATCTCGGTTCCGAGCATCGATGATCGCGGCCGGGTCATCACCGACGGCATTCGCATGCAAATGCCGTATGCAGCCCTCACCCTTGCGTTGGTGATCTACACGTCTACGCACATCTCAGAAATCGTGCGAGGTTCGATCCTTGCTGTGCACCAAGGCCAAGAAGAAGCTGGTAACGCTCTTGCACTCTCGACCGTACAGAAGTACCGCTTCGTCATCTTGCCCCAGGCATTCCGGGTGGCGTTCCCACCCTTGATCAGCCAGATGCTCAACTTTGCAAAGAACAGTTCGCTCGCACTCCCGATTGCGTTCACCGAGGTAACCGCTGTTGTGTTCAATCTCTTTGGTCAGTCCCAGCCAGCACCTCAGCTCCTGCTCGTGCTCGCCCTGATGTACCTCTTTATCTCGCTGGTGTTATCGGCTGTGGGCAACGTGATCAACCGTCGACTGCAACTGGTGGGGAGGTAGATCATGACTGGAGGAAATTTAGCTACAGATCTGTCACGTGTTCCCGACGGTCTTGACGACCCGGACGCACCGCCAAGCCAGAAGCTTCCCCCCGGAGAGTGGCTGAAGCAAAACCTCTTCTCGTCTGCCTTCAACTCGCTCCTCACGATCGTGGTGGGAGGAGCGCTCGTCGTCATCGGGATCTTGGCTGCGCAGTGGATCATCCGCTCAGACTTTCAGATCGTCAGAGACAACATCGCCAACTTCATGGTGGGGCGTTACCCGCGAGACGAGTTGTGGCGAATCTGGGCCTCCGGGTACATCTTCCTAACCGCAGTCGGCCTTACCACCGGTGCACTGGCCCGCTCGGGACACGAACTCGCACTCACCCAGGA
>CAZHUR010000461.1:0-2579 GCA_964535395.1 uncultured Acidimicrobiales bacterium | reverse complement strand
GGTCAGACCCAGTTGCACACCCCAGTCGTGCATCATCAACACAACCTCGTTACCCAGATCGAGTTGATCGAGGAGGCTGTTGATATAGGTCTGGTGTTCGGCGAGCCGGTAGCTGCTGGGTCCGGAGTCTTCGAGCTTGTCCGAGTCGCCCTGCCCGATGTTGTCGATGGCGATACAACGAGCCAGCGGCTCGACGTGGGGGATGATGTTTCGCCACATGTATGACTGGGTGATGTTGCCGTGCAAGAACACGATCGGTTGGCCAGGCCCGCCCGTGTCGACGTAGGCCATGCGCTTTCCTTGGACCTCTGCAAACTTTTTCTCGTAGTGCATCACCGGGTCGATGTCGGTCATGTCGGCTACCCCTCTTTGGCTGCGATGAAGTCGATCTCGATCTTCCATGCCGGGTTGGCGAGGCCGGAAATGTACATCAACGTGGAGGCAGGGCGATGCTCGCCCAGTTCGTGATCGCGCACCTTCATCGCGCCGTCTTTGTCCGCCCGATCGATCAACAACATGTTGAGCTGCACGATGTCCGCGATGCCCATGTCGGCCTCGGACAGGATCTCCTTCATGTTCGACCACGTGAGCGCAGCTTGTTCTTCGATGCTCTCGGGGACCGTGCCGTCTAGTGCGACGCCTGTCTGACCGGCGCCGAAGAGCAGCCGGGCATTCGACTCGACTTCGACCCCGTGTGTGTAGGTCGCGAACGGCCCGGCGATCGTTGCTGGATTGATGCGTCGCATGGGAGCGCCCTTCGTTGGGGTGTTCGGCTTCTGAGAATCGACCCTAGTTGATGGTCTACGGTGCTCGTAGGGGAACGGGGGCCACCATGTGGAAGAGCGAAGTTCGAGATGGCATGCGCATCGATTGGGATGTCGACATCCCCATGGACGACGGGATATCGATGCGGGCCGATGTGTTTCGGCCCGACGATGACGGGACCTATCCGGTCATCTTGTCCTACGGGCCGTACGCAAAGGGCCTGGCTTTTCAAGAGCTGTACAAAGACCAGTGGGATCGAATGATCGAGGCCCAGCCCGACGTCGCTGCTGGGTCGACGAACAAGTATCAGAACTGGGAGGTCGTAGACCCCGAGAAGTGGGTGCCCGAGGGCTACGTGTGCGTTCGCGTCGATTCTCGTGGAACCGGAATGTCGCCCGGGTACATCGATCACTTCTCATCGCGGGAGACCCGAGACTTCTACGAGTGCATCGAATGGTCGGCGGTTCAACCATGGTCGAGCGGCAAGGTCGGCCTCAACGGCATCAGCTACTTGGCCATCAATCAGTGGCATGTCGCGTCGCTTCAGCCACCGAGCCTGGCAGCGATGTGCGTGTGGGAAGGGGCGGCCGAATGGTACCGAGACATGACCTACCACGGTGGAATTCTGTCCACGTTCTGGGATGAGTGGTATCCAATCCAAGTGACCGCGGTGCAGTACGGCTTGGGTGACAACGGCTTCAAGAGCCAAGTCACCGGGCGAAACATCTCCGGTGAAGTAACGATGAGTAACGAAGAGTTGGCAGCGAACCGCTGTGCCTTCGGCGACGAGATTGCCTCACATCAGATGCTCGATGACTATCACCGCGATCGCTCGCCCATGTTCGAGAACATCACCGCTCCGATTCTCTCGGCGGGAAACTGGGGCGGGCAGGGCCTGCACCTCCGGGGCAATGTGGAGGGCTACTACCAGTCGGCGTCGGAGCAGAAATGGCTTGAGGTTCATGGCCTCGAGCATTGGACTCACTTCTACACCGACTATGGACGCGAGATTCAGCTCGCTTTCTTCGACCACTTCTTGAAGGGCGAAGAGAACGGCTGGTCAGAGCGCAAACCAGTCCAGCTACAGGTACGCCATGTAGGTCGATTCGAAGAACGGTTCGAAGACGCCTGGCCGATTCCCCGCACCGAGTGGACGCCGTACTATCTGCAGGCCGACGGTGGACTCAGGCTCACCAAACCGGGCGAATCTGCCGAGTTCGAATTCGATGCGAACGGACCGGGCATCACGTTCCGCACGTCGCCTCTCGAAGCAGAGACTGAATTCACCGGGCCGCTCGCCGCCAAGCTGTGGGTGTCGAGTTCGACCGAAGACGCAGACATCTTTGTCATCTTTCGAGTCTTTAACGAGAGCGGAGATGAGGTCGTGTTCCAGGGAGCGGTCGAGCCGAATGCGCCGATTGCCCAAGGATGGCTTCGGGCAACGCATCGGGAACTCGACGAGTCGGCGAGTAAGCCGTGGCGACCAATCCACACCCACACGAACCGACAGATGCTCACTCCGGGCAATGTCGTCGAGATCGACGTGGAACTATGGCCGTCGTCGATCGTCGTGCCCGCTGGCTACACGCTGGCCTTTAGCGTTCGGGGCAACGACTACGAATACGAAGGTGAAGTCGACGAGTCGGTCATGGAGATAGAGAGCTTCGCCAACAGATTTACCGGCTCAGGTCCGTTCATACACGTCGATGAACGCAACCGTCCGCCAGAGCTCTTCGGAGGAACCACGACGGTGCACGTCGGCCCCGACAAGCCAGCGCACATCCTCACCCCGAGACTGCCCCAGGACGGCTGAG
>CAZHUR010000460.1:0-2584 GCA_964535395.1 uncultured Acidimicrobiales bacterium | reverse complement strand
AGCTCAGAAGTGGTTGTCCTCGCGTGGGTATCTTCTCCAAGCCAACTGCTGCGCGTGCGCTGATCCTCAGTGGTGCTGTCGGAGTCGTGTGGCTGGTGCTTGCATGGCGTAATCCAACGCTCACATATCACTTTGCTCCTCTGATCGGTGGAGCGGTCGGGCCGCTGAGCCTTCGAAGCCGAGGTCGCGCCGACGCAACGTTAAGTCGCAACGTTGGCCTGGCTGTGATCGCCATCTTGGGTGCGGTGACCTTGTTGCTTGAGGTCACTGGCCGCCAGGAGGGCCCGAACTTTCTCGAGGTCGGTCCAGCCTGGCCTGAGGCGGTGCTCTTCACCTTGATCGGCGTGGCTATCGGAGTTCGGTCGGCCAGTCGTGACCGCCCCGGGATACTCGGCTCGCTGGTCGACTCGACCGTCTAGGTCCAGCGGGTCTGAATCGTCAACAGATCGTTCGTGCGATGCGGCTCAAATCCAACGCTTCGGTAGAGGGGGCCAGAGGCATTGTGGCCGGGGTCGTAGCCGATTGAGATTCGGGTTGAGCCCGCCTTCGCTAGTCGCTCAATTCCGTTCGTGAGAATGTGTCGAGCGAGCCCGCGACCTTGGTGATCGTCCATCGTGCGCATCGGCTCGACAACCCCAACACCGGTGGCTGGGTCGTGCCAGAACATGCCGTAGGCCGCCACCTGATCGGACGAATCCACCACAACAAGATCGAGGTCTGGTCGGTAGAGAGAAGTCGTGCGGAGTCGCTGTTCCGGGTCGGCGCCGTTGGACCGGGTGAGGTGGTGAGGTCGGTCGAGCATCTCCGCTCGGCTGAGTAGGGCATAGCCATCGGGGAGCTCGCTAGTGGCAGGCCGTTGGTCGACCGGCAGCCATGCTTCTTCCATGACGCGTTCTTCTTTTACAGAAAACCCTTGATCGAACAGGACGTGGCGCATCATCTCGTCCGCTCGATCGCACTCGGCATCTACCTTGGAGATTCCATGATCGCCAAGGTGTTCAAGGGCCAGCGCAACGGCCTGGGAGACGAAATCGGCCGGCGTGTCGGGCATGAACGCAAAGATCGAGGTCGGCTCGTCATAGAGGATCGAGCTGGCGCCTGCGCCAAAGTCCGTAGTTGTGACCGCAGCGACTGGCAGATCATTGTCGTCGAGCCAGAAGAGCTGGGGGAGGTCGTCGGTCGAACGAGGGCGGGCCCACCAAAATTGGATTTCGGCCGCTTCATATAAACCCTTCGTCGGATGAGAGTTGCGCATCCTCTGGAGCAGGGTTGTCATCGTTTCGAGGTAGTCCAGGCCCGACCGCAACACTTCTCGCATGCGGCGAGCCTACTGAACGGCTCGAAGGGCTATGCAGCCTGTGCGTATTCGAGTTCTTCGGAAGCTGTGGCCGAAAGAGTTGCGGGTGTCATTTGGGTTGGCACCGAAACGAGGTGCGGGCGAGCTGGAGCTGCGACCGGCTGCGCCTCAGGTGAACGGGAACCGAGAACTGACTTGCGAAGCGGATCGATGCCCCACACTCCGACCGATATGAGAAACGGTGGGAAGATGGCTGAGAGGAAGAGAGCACCCCATAGGTAGCTGCGCTCGTACCGCTGAATTGCTCGGAACCCTGCGGGAATCGATACCAAGACGACGAGGGCGAACAATACTGCCGCACCGGCGAGTCCCCAGTTGAACATTGGTGTGATGGTGTCCATGAAATTCTGATCTCCTGTTTGAAACAACCACGTGGTTGAAGCAACCTCAAAGAGACTCGGCCATTACGCGTTTTTCCTGAACGTGGCGGTGGTCACGAACGTCAGAAACTCTGCTCACTCTCTCAGGACCGGTGAGCGTTCTTCCCTGAAAGTTTAGCGACGCTCTTAGGAACGGTGGGCGAGCCGCGAAGGTCGGCCGCCGGTTCGGGAGTACCCCACTTGGTCGTCAACGGAACGACGCCAGCCCAGTGCGGTCCGTTCATATCGATCTCCTCATCTATGGGCCCTCCAGCGCGCACCTTGGCTGATGCTTCTCTCAGCGGCACCGACAGAACCAGCGTCTTGCGAAAATCGGTGTCGCTCGGTGTGCGAGCTGTGTCCCAGACGGGAGCGATATGGTCATTGATCACTTTGAGCGCTGCTGCTTTGTCTGTTGGATCATCGATTGCAGTTGCGGTCCCTCGCACTACCACCGACCGGTAGTTCATCGAGTTGTGGAATGGCGTCCGTGCAACAACGAGCCCGTCAACGATTGTCATCGTGAGGCACACATCGAGTGTTCGACCGGCCTTCATCATGGCGTTGGCGATCGCTCCATGAATCAGGATCTCGTCGTCTCGAATTCCGTAGGCCATTGGGAGGACGATCGGGCCGTCGTCGGTGTTCACGCCCACGTGGGCGACCACGCCCGCCTCGAGAATCGATCGAATCTCGTCGGCACGATATTCGGCACGGTCCTTGCCTCGTCGCAACGTGGTTCGAGGTGTTGGCCCAGAGGGGCGGTCGTTCGACATGATACTCCTTGCAACGGTCTATTGTATTAGTACAATAGTAATAACATCTGATACAATCGTATCATGGCCACAACAGCAACCAGCATCCGAGA
>CAZHUR010000459.1:0-2603 GCA_964535395.1 uncultured Acidimicrobiales bacterium | reverse complement strand
AACTCAAGCCCTGGTCCTCTCGCAGGATCAGGGCTTCTCGCTTTGGTTCGTCAATTCGGTCGATTTCAGCCCGGACGACAGCCCGGTCGACGACCATCGACGAAACGCGCTCGACGAAGTTTTCGGCGAAGTCATCGCTATCGCCGGGTTCAGCCCGATCGCTGTGGCGCTGCTCGCTTCGCAAAACCATCTTGGCCTCGTTCATCGCAACCCGGTACAGCCACGTTGTGAATCGAGATTCACCCCGAAACGAGCCGATCCGGTACGCGACGGCGATGAGTACTCGCTGTTCGCCGCTATCGAGGTCGCTGTCGCTCATCAAATATTGGCGCAGACCTGGGTGCGCTAGCCGGAATTCGCGAACCGTCCACGCCAAGTCTTCGGCCGCCTGGTTATCACCACCTGCGGCAGCAATGGCAAGAGCGTCTATTAGGCCGTGGCGATCGTCTTTGCTTGCAGCGGACAGCTGTCGTCGCCTTCGAAGCGACTCGGCGTTGCTCACGAGTCGGCCGCCTCGGCGTTGAGTGTGCGTCGGACACCTCGGTCAACGCCGTCGGCACTGCGAACTACCAGAGCGATGGTGACTGAACCAACGGTCTCTGCTTCCAGCGTGAAGCTGTCACCGAGATGTTGCTGGCCGTCGTTGTCGATCCAGAAACGAACCTGGTCTCCCTGCGCAATGTCGGCAAAGAAGTTCGTGGGAGTACCTACGACGACCTCATCGGGACCGACGATCAATGGGCCATCGGGTGACGGTTCGACCTCGATCGTCTTGGTTTCCGTTTCGTCACCGACCATGAGCGAGAACGTGAGCGAACCGGGAAGCACCGCGATCACTGCGAGGTCATTGTCTTCAATCACCGCGCCGTTCCAGTCGGTCCAGGCAACGGTTTCGTCGTCTGTGGCAACTGCCTGAAAGATGGTCGTCTCCCCTACGACCACAGAATCTGGACCGCTGATCCGATCGGACCGTCCACCAATGGTGGTCCAGAACGCGATGAGGGCGACGGCGATCAGAACGCTCAGCGCCCCAAACGCCATGAATGTCGACGTTGGAGACCTACGTCCTGCTGTCGATTGGTTTCTTGCCTGCTGTGGAAGTACGGGTTGTCTAGCTGCCGCTTGGATCGGCGTCGAGGTGCTTCCGACATCTGCGTGGACGTTGGGAAGCGTTGCACCCGCCACCCCCTGTAACGCTCGGACGAGTGAGTCTTTCCAGACCGTCATGGACTCGTGTCGATTTTCGCGATCGGGAGCGAAACCGGACTCGAGTTCCTTCCACACATCCTCGGGCACAGTACGCGGTCGGTCTGCGTGTTCGCGCTCGTGTTCCGCCGGTGCCTCCGCCCTGCCCGTCAGCAATTCCAGAACGAGCACGCTTGCCGCATAGATGTCGGCCCGATGGTCCGCGGTGGCGGTGGGATCGCGCTGCTCTGGCGCCATGTAGCGTTCGGTGCCGCCCGCAATGCTCAACGCCGTCGTTTCTCTATTCAGATCCTTAGCCATCGCAAGATCGCCGACGACCAAGCTTTCTTGCTCTCGAATGAGCCCGTCGGGACTTCCCGCAGTTGATTGCCGATCGGACCTGAGCATGAGATTGGAGGGCTTAATGTCCCGGTGGACAACGCCAGCAGCGTGGAGCGCTCCAATGGTCTCTGCGAGCGCGGAGATGACCGGAATGACGTGCTCGCTGCGCCACGAGCTATTTCCCGCCCGGTCATACAAGGTTCCCTTGTCGGCATAGCTCATGACAAAGAACGGTCTGCGGTCGTTTGTCTCGTCGATGTCAAACACTTCGACGATGCCTGGCACGTGACCAGCTGATTGGACTCGCCTGAGGTACACCGCCTCGGACTGGAACCGACGCCGAACCTCCGGCTGGTGACTCCAGTTCTCGGCCAGAACTTTCACCGCGACCGTGGCCTCTAGCCGGGGGTCGACCGCACGATAGACCGTTGCGAAGCCACCCGTGCCGAGCACGTCCTGGAGTTCGTAGCGTCCTACGCGATCAGGAGTCACCAACCCATGGTGACACGTGCGGGGCTGAGGCGGGTTAACCGACGGTTCTCGGTGGCGTTCAATTATGAGTGCGTCTCACCGATCTAGACTCATATGGTGTCCCGTCCCATCAATAAGTCCGACAAGCTCAACGACGTCCTCTAAGAAATTCGTGGACCTGTCATAGCCGAGGCGGAACGCCTCGAGCACGAGGGCCATCGTGGTTGCATCGTCGAGGTAGATCTGACGGCGGCTGCGCGGGGTCTTTGGCGGCCCGGCCACAACCTTGCCGGGGCCAGCTGTCGTGATCGAATTGCGAACAGACATCTCGGCGGAGTCGAAGTCGACGTCGCGCCAGCGCAAACCGATCACTTCGCCGCGGCGCATACCGGTTGTTGCGAGAACAACGAAGGCACCTCGAATCCGATCGTCTTTGAGATAGTCAAGAAACTTACGCAGTTGCTCGGATGACCAAGTGGGGTTCTCCGGGCGCTCAGCCGTTGGCGGTTTCAGTTCGGTGGGGTTTTTATCACCAAGGCTTCAGCGTTGATATTTCAACGGTTGATTTATCAACAAAACAAGCAGCCCACACCGATTTTGGCCAT
>CAZHUR010000458.1:0-2604 GCA_964535395.1 uncultured Acidimicrobiales bacterium | reverse complement strand
ATGCCGGCGACATCGAAGCTCTGCCTGCAGATCACTTCGACGTAGTGATCGTCGACGAGTTCCACCACGCCGAAGCGGCTACCTACCAACGCCTTCTCGATTGGGTGCAGCCCAAGCAACTACTCGGGCTCACTGCAACTCCTGAGCGAACTGATGGCATCAACGTGTCGAACCGATTCGATGGTCGCATCGCAGCAGAGCTTCGTTTGTGGGACGCACTCGAACAGGGCTTGCTGTCGCCTTTCCATTACTTCGGCATTGCAGACGGGACCGACTTATCGGAAGTTGGTTGGTCGAAAGGCAAGTACGACGCAACCGAACTGACGAATGTGTACACGTCGGATCAGGCGTGGGTTCGACTTGTGCTTCAAGCGTTGCAGGACAAGATCGCCGATCCGAACGAGATGCGAGCGCTCGGGTTCTGCGTCTCAGTCGCTCACGCGGACTTCATGGCTGACACCTTCCGCCAAGCCGGATTGAAAGCGGTGGCGGTAACTGGCGGAACACCAAAAGCTGAGCGCGATGGCGCCATCCGAGATCTACGGAACGGCGATATTCAGATCATCTTTGCTGTCGACGTGTTTAACGAGGGTGTCGACATTCCTGAGGTCGATACCGTTCTGTTCCTGCGTCCTACCGAGAGCGCAACCGTCTTCCTTCAACAACTCGGTCGTGGACTGCGGCGCACCGATTCGAGTGCACGCACCGTCAAAGACGTGCTCACTGTTCTCGACTTCGTGGGACACCAACGAAAAGACTTCCGATTCGACCAACGATTCAGAAAGCTGCTCGGTGGAACACGAACCGAGGTAGAGAAGCAGATCAAGGAAGACTTCCCGTTCCTTCCTGCTGGCACCTCGATCAACCTGGACGATGTGAGCAAGGAAGCAGTTCTTGCGAACATTCGTGCAGCTATCCCGACTGGGTGGGCCGACCGCAAACGTGAGTCGACGCTGATCGGTGACATGGGGCTTCGAAGGTTCCTTGAGGCAACTGGCCTCGAACTCTCCGACATCTATGCAGGCAACCACAGCTACACCGAACTGCGGCGAGCGGCCGGACACCTTGAAGGAGAAGGTCCCGAAGACGAAAAGATCATCGGGCGAGCAATAGGCCGAATGTTGCACATCGACGATCAAGATCGGCTGCAGTTCATCCAAGATCTTGTTAACGCTGAACAGCCGCCGAATGAGTCGTCGATGTCAGAAGTCGAGCTGAGGCGTGCCACCCAGCTTCACTATCTGTTGTGGGGAGTCCAGAAAGGGTCATCACTGAGCGATGGATGGCAACGGCTTTGGAACATAGAACAGGTTCTCGATGAGTTGCGGTCTGCGATTCGGATACTCATTGAATCGAACCGAACTCCGGTTGGAGGACAGCTCCTGGGCAAGAACATTCCGATCACGCTCCATGCCTCGTACAGCCGAGATGAGGTGCTCGGCGCCCTCGACGTTGGCTCAGCTGAGAAACCGCCATCGGTGAGAGAAGGCGTCAAGTGGATCGAAGACCACGACGTCGATGTTTTCTTCATCACGCTCAACAAGAGCGAGAAAGACTTCAGTCCATCGACGATGTATCACGACTACGCCATCAGTCCTGAACTGTTCCACTGGGAGAGCCAAGCCCAAACAAGCGAACAATCAGTGACTGGTCAGCGGTACATCAATCACAAACGAGAAGGCAACAAAGTTCTGCTGTTCATACGCAATGGCAAGAAGGACTCGTCCGGTCGGACTGCGCCCTACCTATGCGCAGGTCTTGCCGACTACGTCAGTCACGTCGGCGAACGGCCAATCGCAATCACCTGGAAGCTGCATTGCCCGCTGCCAGCACGAGCCTTTATGGCATATCGGGCTGCGGTCGCATAGGAAGACTTCAAACGACTGCCTGATACCTAGGAAAGATCTTGGATGTCACCTCTTTCGATACCTTCGCGAGTCTTCTTTCGTTCTCGTGAAGTCTTCCACTTGTCCTTGAGAGCACCGCCGACTTTGGATGCAGCTGAGGAGGCTGACGCGAGGCCTTGGTCCATTCGCACGCTTGCAGCCGAACTGCCGTTCAACAGTTTCCAGTAGCGATCAGATTTGGGGTGCTCGGCGAACGATTGCCCTCGTTCAATGGTCATTGCGAAGCCTCCCATTCTTCATTCACCGGGTTGTCGTTGAACTCCAACATGTGAGCGTTCAATCCAACAAGTGCGTCTCTCACCTCTGCTGGTGTGACGTAGAAGAACTCACGTCGACGGTTAATTTTGTTTACCCGGCGGTCTTCGAAGATTCTGTGTAGGTCGGTCTCGAGGCCGACGGCGTCATCGGAGAAGATGAGGGCGTGGACGCTGTAACGGAATGGCACACTTGCGTCGCCCAGTTCGTCTACTCGCTCCTGAGGATTGAGGCGCCGAGTCATGCCAATCTTCACCATCGAAGGACCGAACGATCCCGGGTTCGATATCACGTATACGTGGCCAGCGCGGGTGTTCGCCGCCCTCAGCGTTACGTCGTCACGTGCTTCCGAGACCGACTCGAGTTTCAACTCCAGTTCGGCGATCTCTTCCACGGAAGCATCAGGGCGCTCCTTTAGCTTCGTCAACGCCTCGGCGTACTG
>CAZHUR010000457.1:0-2604 GCA_964535395.1 uncultured Acidimicrobiales bacterium | reverse complement strand
CGCCATCGTGGACTTCGCCGATCTTGTAGTTCACGCCCGTGTAGTAGAGGATGCGTTCGGTCGTCGTGGTCTTGCCCGCGTCGATATGGGCCATGATGCCGATATTGCGGGTTCGTTCGAGCGGCACTCGCTTTGCCATGATCTCGTTCCTCAGAAAGTGTTTGTGGGTAGGCGTGACAGTTCTCGAAAGCGGACAAATAGTCAGCCGTTCGTGAACATGGTTCGACCGGGCATCGTTCGCCCGGTCGCGTCACATTCTACTTCGGGTTTGATTGAAGAACGGCGACGCCGAAGCATCACCGATCCAGCTGCTCAGTCTATGGGTGGCTTAGGAAAGAACAACTCACCCACGAGTGACTTACGCTCGCAAAAGCGACCCTCGCCTGAGACCGAAAACACATGAACTCCACGTGAACCAGTCATACACGCGGGCATAATTAGTACTAAATTAGGTTATTCATAGCGACGATACCTGTACCGCTGCTCAACAAAGTCGTTGAGCCCCGCAGGCAAGGGTGTCGTTCGTACGCAGAAAGGGCAGTAACAGTGGTAGCGCAATTGATCGAGGGCATTCGCGAGTTCAAGGAGAACGTCGTCCCGCCGAATCAAGAGCTCTTTTCAGAGCTCGCAAACGGTCAAAGCCCATCCACCCTCTTCATCACGTGCGCCGATTCGCGCATCGATCCATCGATGATCACCCAAACCAATCCGGGCGACATCTTCGTTGTTCGAAACGCGGGCAACATCATCCCGCGGCTCGACGCGGACGGCAGCTCGCCGGATGGCAACGCCGGATCGATCGAATACGCCATCTCGGCACTAGACGTTGACCACGTAGTCGTGTGCGGCCACTCCAGCTGTGGCGCGATGGGCGGCCTCCAAGACCTCGATGGCATTGCCGATGCTCTGCCATCGGTTCGACGCTGGCTCGAACATTCCGAGTCTCTGCTCGACACCGACGCAGCATCAGACCTCGACTCGTTGATCGAAGCAAATGTGATCCTTCAACTCGAACACCTCAAGGAATATCCCGGCGTCCAAGCAAAGCTCGACGCTGGCGAGATCACGCTCCACGCGTGGGTATACGACATTGGCTCCGGCGATGTTCGTGCCCACGACGGTTCAACCTTCACCTCACTCCTCGAAAGCTCATGACATGACCACAACGGCGGATCCTGAAATCCCTAGCGACGTAGAAACTACGTCCACCAAGTCAGCACCGTCCGAAGAAAAGGGCAGCATGAGGGGCGACATCTTCGGTGGTATCACCGCCGGAGTCGTAGCCCTGCCGCTCGCTCTCGCGTTCGGCGAGGCTTCTGGTGCCGGCCCGATCGCAGGACTTTGGGGCGCGATCATCTTGGGGCTCCTCGCTGCGATCTTCGGTGGCACAAAAACCCAGGTCTCGGGCCCAACCGGCCCGATGATCGTGGTGTTTGCGGGCATCTTCGACTCGCTCGATGGCGACCTATCGCTCATCTTTGCTTCGGTCGTGCTCGCAGGCCTGCTGCAGGTTGCCATGGGCGTGCTCCGCCTAGGCAAGTACATCAACCTCGTACCGTACCCAGTGGTGTCGGGCTTTATGACCGGCATCGGCGTCATCATCATCTTGCTGCAAGCGTCGAGGCTCTTCGGCGGTGAACCGGACGGCGGCGGCACGATCAACGCAATTCGTGCCATCCCCGACGCGATCTCCAGCACCAACTCAGCGGCACTTATCCTTGCCTTGGTCACGCTGGCGATCGTGTTCCTGTGGCCACCAAAGTTCGGCAAGTTCGTCCCGGGTGCACTCGTAGCGCTCATCACTGGAACGATCCTCGGACAGATCATTACCGGCGCTCCACTGCTTGGCGACATCCCGACTGGATTCCCGCAATTTGTGATCCCTACCTTCTCGACCAGCACCCTCGGTGTTGTGCTTGAAGGAGCGATCATCTTGGCGCTGCTCGGAGCGATCGACAGCCTGCTCACCTCGCTGGTCGCAGACAACATGACCCGCAGCCGACACAACTCGAACCGTGAGTTGATTGGCCAAGGCATTGGCAACACCGTCGCTGGCCTGTTCGGAGGAATCCCGGGCGCTGGCGCAACGATGCGCACGGTTATCAACGTGCGCAGCGGCGGCCGCAACCGACTCTCGGGTGCCATCCACTCGGTGTTCTTGCTGACCGTCGTGTTGGTCCTTGGCCCGATCGCATCACAGATCCCACAAGCTGTCCTTGCTGGCATTCTCGTCAAGGTCGGTTGGGACATCCTCGACCTGACCTTCATCGCTCAGGCTCGAAGGGGCCCAAAGAGCGATCTTGCTCTGATGGCTCTCGTGCTCGGCCTGACGGTCTTCGTCGACCTCATCACCGCTGTTGTGGTTGGTGTTGTTCTTGCGGCGCTGGTCTTCGTAAAGCAGTTGGCAGATCGTCAGCTGGACGAACTGCACATCACGAACCGACTCGACACGGGTGAAGAGAAAGACATCCTCGACGCTGCCGATGGCCGTGTTTCAGTGTTCGAGTTCAGCGGTCCGCTGAGCTTTGGTGCAGCTGCAGACCTTTCGCACCGGGCGGCCGAGAATGTTTACGACCACACTTCGGCAATGGTGCTCGATTTCAC
>CAZHUR010000456.1:0-2630 GCA_964535395.1 uncultured Acidimicrobiales bacterium | reverse complement strand
TGTCGACGCCACGTTCGTCGAGACCGAGCTGTACGACGCGCCACAACACATCAACTCCATGTTCGACCTCGTGTACACAAGCGTTGGGGCGATCTGTTGGCTCCCTGATATCACTATGTGGGCACAGGTGATGGCTGGGTTCGTAAAGCCTGGTGGGCGCTTTTGGATACGTGACTCTCATCCTGCGCTCATGGCGCTCGACGACACCCGAGACGACGAACAATTGGTGGTCCGGTTTCCGTACTTTCATCAGCCAACTCCACTCAACTTCTCCGATGCTGAGAGCTATGCCGGGTCAGCGAAGCTTGAGAACCCCGATTCCTATTCGTGGGCGCACTCTGTCGCCGACGTCATCAACGCTCTGATGGACGCTGGCCTTACCCTCGAGCGCGTCGAGGAGTACCAGCACCTCGACTGGCAGTTCCTCCCGTTCATGGAAGAAACGAACGAGGGCACGTGGGTGCTGCCCGAATCGGTGCGAGACAACGTGCCGATGCAGTTCTCGGTTCTTGCTCAGAAACCCGCGTGAACGAACCTGGCTAAAGTGGGTTGATGACGGATTTGCCTGCCAATCCCGGCGGACCTCCAATGCCCGGGGACACCCCAACCGATGACGATCGCCAATTTCGGATCGACCAAGTGCAGCACGCATTGGCCAATGAAGTGATCGAATTCGACCAAGTCGACGACTACTTCGAGCAGATCTACAGGGCTACGACGCTCCAGGAACTCGACGCTGCGGTTTCGAGCCTGCCAGCGGTGGCGCAACCTCCTCCCCCTACTGCAGCGCGCCATATCGCGCCTGCCAAGAGCTTTGCGCTCATCGGCGATATCAAGATCGGTGGCTGGCTCGCGTTCGGCCCGGAGGTCAACGCAACCGGGTTCGTCGGCGACATTGTGATCGACGTCTCGTCCGCATCGATCCCACCAGAGGGTCTTCAGATCAATGCCCGCTCACTCGTAGGCGATACCAAGATCATCCTCCCCGATGGGGCACGAGTGCAGAGCAATGTCATCACGATCATCGGTGACCGCAGGGAGATCCTCGTCGAGCCTGTTGCGGGCGGGCCCATCGTCGGAATCAAGGCGTCCAACATCATCGGCGACATCAAGATCTATTCGCTATCAGAGGTCCCGATTGGGAAACTCCGTCAAGCCTGGGCTGCGCTTCGGAAGTCAGCGAACAGAAGCTAGGCCGCGCGTTCGATGTCGGCTCGCGCTCCAGCGGTCACGATGTCGTGCATCTCTTTGATAGCGGTGCTTCCGCTCGTGCAGTGACGCCATGGCATCACCGCATGCACCGCGCAACACCAGGCTGCCTTGATGAGTTTGGCGGACATGCCAGCAGCGAAGGCCATGTGCTCAAAATAGGTCTCGTCGACAGACTCTGGATGTTCGGTGAACTTCGCAGGGAGCTTCATATCGACAGAGTACGGGAGCACGCGGAGCAATTGGTTGCAACTTTTAGCGCCATCACTACAGATCAGAGTTTATCTTGTTCCAACAAAAGCTATTTTCAGAGTATATTATTGCTTCATGGATGAAATCGATAAGAAAATCGTGCAGCTCCTTCAAGAAGACGCGTCGATCCCCGTGCGCGAGATTGCCGATCAGGTGGGCCTCACCTCAACCCCGTGCTGGCGCCGCATTCAGGCGCTAGAAAAGTCGGGCGTCCTCACGAGACAGGTGGCGCTCGTCGAGCCTCAGATGATCAACTTGTCGCTCACCGCTCTCGTCCTGATCCGAACCAACGAACACAACGCTGAATGGACCGAGCGCTTTCTCGACACGGTCGAGAAGTTCGAGGAGGTCATCGAGGCATACCGCACGAGTGGTGAACTCGACTACTTGCTCAAAGTCGTCGTCCCCGACATGGAGGCCTACGACAAGTTTTATCTACGACTGATCGAACACATCGACCTCTACGACGTTCGTAGCACCTTCGTCATGGAGCAGATGAAGCACACCACGGCGCTCCCCCTCGCGTACGTGTAGCAGTCGCTACTTCGACCGGCCGCACCCTACTGCAGCCCCGACGATCCCCGCCTGGTTGAGCATCGAAGCAGGAACGATCGGCGTGCGAACCTTGTCGAGGAATTCGCTGAACTTGTCGAACTCTTTGCTGATCCCGCCGCCGAGGATGAACAGTTTCGGCCAGAACAGTTTCTCGATCTCTTGCAGCACGTCTTCGACCTCGCCGCCCCATTTCTTGAACGAAAGGTCTTTCTTCTCTTTCGCTCGCGACGAGGCCCGATCTTCTGCGATCTTGCCGTCGAGCACGAGATGTCCAAACTCGGTGTTTGCCACCAAATGACCGTTGGTAAAGACGGCCGAACCAATGCCGGTCCCGAGCGTGAGAAGAATCACGGTGCCGTTCATGCCTGCACCCGCCCCGAACTGAACCTCTGCCAAACCTGCTGCGTCGGCATCGTTGATCAGAGATACGTCACAACCGCAGACCTGGGTGAAGAGCTTGTTGGCATCGACATCGATCCACTTCTTACCGAGGTTGGCTGCGGTCTTGACCACTCCGTCATGAATGACGCCCGGAAAGCCAACACCGACCGGACCCGACCAATCGAAGTGCTTGACCAGTTCGCCACCAATTTCAGCGACGGCCTCGGGCGTTG
>CAZHUR010000455.1:0-2633 GCA_964535395.1 uncultured Acidimicrobiales bacterium | reverse complement strand
GCGAAGCCACCGTTGTCGCACACGATCACGATCATCTTGTGGCCGTGAAGCACCGAGCTGTAGATGTCTGAGTTGAGCATCATGTACGAACCGTCGCCGCAGAAGACCACCACGTCCTTATCGGGCATGGCCATCGCCGCGCCCCAGCCGCCGCTGGTTTCGTAACCCATGCAGCTATAGCCGTACTCACAATCGAAGCTATTGAGAGTCTTTGCCCGCCAGCCGTTGTTTACCTCGCCGGGGAATCCTCCAGCTGCGGCGAGAGCGAACGTGTTCTCGTCGGCTAGACGGTCGATTGCACCGACCACCTGAGCGTAGGTGGGCAAGCCACTGTCGCTCGTTGCCTCTTTGGCTGCGATCTTGTCGATGTACGCGTTGTGCTGGGCGACTTCGGTGGCCATGGTCGTAGACCAGTCGTCTCCGGCTCGGTAATCGCCGAGTCCTGCGCCGAGTTCGGCGAGCGTTACCTTGGCGTCGCCTACGAGCGGGACCGACTGACGCTTCGTCGCGTCGAAGCGCGCGGTGTTCAGCGCGATGATCTTCACGCCTTCCTGCTTGAACACGGTCCAGGACCCCGTGGTGAAGTCGAGCAGACGAGTGCCCACGGCTAGAACAACATCGGCCTCACCGGCGAGGGCATTCGCGGACGTACCGCCGGTTACACCGATCGGGCCTCCATACATTGGGTGGTCCCACTCGAGGCACGACTTACCAGCGACCGTCTCCACCACGGGAATGTTGTGAGCGGTCGCAAACGCTGCAAGCTCTGGTTCGGCGAGGCTGTAATGAACACCACCGCCCGCGACGATCAGGGGCTTGTCGGCCGTACGCAACAATGAAATCGCTTCCTGAAGTTGACGTTCATCGGGACGAGGACGAGCAATGTCGTGCACGGTCTCGACAAAGAACGTCTCGGGGAAGTCCCATGCCTCGGCGGCAATGTCTTGTGGCAGGCCAATGAAGGCCGGGCCACAGTCTGCCGGGTCGAGCATCGTGTGGATGGCGTGCGGCAATGAACTGGTGAGTTGTTCCGGACGTACGATCCGATCCCAATAACGGCTGACCGCACGGAAGCTGTCGTTGACTGTTTGGGTCGGGTCGTTGAAGTGCTCGACCTGCTGAAGCACCGGGTCGGGCAGACGACTGGTGAACGTATCGCCCGAAATAAGTAGCAACGGTAGACGGTTGCTGTGCGCAACTCCGGCAGCGGTCACCATGTTGGTGGCGCCGGGCCCAACCGAACTGGTTGCGACCATGATCTGGCGTCGACGAGTCGCCTTTGCGTATGCAACGCCAGCGAGAGCCATGCCCTCTTCGGCCTGCCCGCGATAGGTGGGCAGCGCCTCCTTATTGCGCTCGAGGAAGTGGCCGAGCGAGGTCACGTTGCCGTGACCGAAAATACCGTACACGCCACCAAACAGTGGGGCGACAGATCCGTCGATCTGTACCGACTTCTGTGCAATCAAGTATTTGACCATCGCCTCAGCGGTGGTCATACGGATGGTCTTGGCCATTGTTCTTAGTCCTCCGCCAGGTTGACGACGTCTTGCCAGGTTCCCGTGTCGGTCGATTTGATCAGCGCTGCCTGCACGCTGACGTAATCGACCGCTTCTTTGAAGCTCGCCGAGTGTTTCGTGCCCGCGGCGACCGACTTCAGGTATTCGTAGTCTTCGATCGTGACGAGATCTTCGAAGGCGATGCTGTTGGCGTCGCCGGGTACGAAGTTCCCGTGATACGGGTAACGGTCTCCCCCGCGGACGGTCGTGTAGCCGCGTGCTTGATCCTTGAGCAGGAACAATCCCATCTCGTTCATCGTCTCGAGGTTCCAGTTGGCAGCGCCCTTAGTGCCGTACACGTCGAACGCGTTCTGACTTTCCGGGCCGATGATCGAGCGGCTGGTCTCGAACGTCCCGATCGCGCCGTTCTCGAACTCGCAGAACGCACCGAAGTAGTCCTCGTTGGTTACTTCTCCGGTGGGATCGCCCGGCTCACCTCGGTCGTAATGAGTGCCGCCTTCCTTCGGGAGCGGGCGCTCGGTGATGAACGTCTTCTGCATACCCATGACCCTCGTGATTGGCCCCACGAGCATGTGTGCGAGGTCCATCGAGTGAGACAAGATGTCGGTGCTCACGCCATAGCCGGACTGGTCGACTTTAAAGCGCCAGCTGAGAAGACCCATCGGGTCTGCTCCGTACATCGAGAAGAAGCGACCGCGGTAGTTGGTGATCTCACCGAGTTCACCTTCTTCGATCAGGTTCTTGAGGTACTGGATGAGCGGGGCAAAGCGATAGTTGTATCCAACCCCGGTGATCACTCCAGCATCGCGGCTGGCCTTCTCGATTCGAACGGTCTGTTCCGGGAGCCCACCTACGGGCTTCTCGCAGAAGACATTTTTTCCAGTTTCGGCGGCAGCGACACAGATTGGCTCGTGCAACATGTTCGGCGCGGTGCACGTGACGACGTCGATGTCGTCGCGCTCCATGATCTCGCGCCAATCGGGAACAGCCTCTTCGAAACCAAAGTCGTTGATGGCAGCGTCGCGCCGCTCCTCGCTGGTGTCGGCACACATGGCAAGAACGGGGTCGTACTCACGATCACTGAACAGGTGCGGGATCCGAGCGTAACTGCGACTG
>CAZHUR010000454.1:0-2642 GCA_964535395.1 uncultured Acidimicrobiales bacterium | reverse complement strand
GGGCAAAGGTCGCTCCCCGTGTGCGAGCGGAAGTCCTTCGTTCGTCGTGGCAGATTCTGCTCGACCACGCCGACGAACTCGCCTGGCTGATCACCCTTGAACACGGCAAGCCACTTGCCGACGCGAAAGGTGAGATCGGGTACGCTGCTGAGTTTTTCCGCTGGAACTCCGAAGAAACCGTGCGCATCCACGGGTCGATGGGTGTCGCCCCTTCGGGCAACAACAAGATCATCGTCCGTCACCCACCGGTTGGCGTCGTCACGATGGTGACCCCGTGGAATTTTCCGGCGGCCATGATCACCCGCAAGCTGGCGCCATGTCTTGGCGCCGGAAACGCCGCGGTTGTGAAGCCCGCCAAAGAGACACCGCTGACCGCACTGCGGATTGCCGAACTCGTGGAAGAGGCTGGTGTTCCCGCAGGGCTGGTCAACGTCGTTCCCACGTCGACCTCAGGCGCTTGGTTCGACGCTGCGGTCGACCATAAAGCAACGCGGATGGTCTCGTTCACGGGTTCGACCGAGGTTGGGCGAGTCATCCTGCGGCGCTGCGCTGACCGGGTGCTGAAGGTCGCGATGGAGCTCGGCGGTAACGCGCCACTCATCGTCTTTGACGATGCCGACATCGATAAGGCTATCGCTGGGACGATGACGGCCAAGATGCGCCACTCCGCCGAAACGTGCACAGCCGCAAACCGTATCTTTGTCGAAGCTGGGATCGCTGCGGCCTACACCGAGGCGCTCGCTGAAGTAATGGCGGCGACAAAGACGGGCAATGGCTTTGAGGAGGGCGTCGGGCTTGGACCGATGATCAACGCTGAGGCGATCGAGTCGATCTCGGGCCTCGTCGATGCTGCCGTCTCCGAAGGTGCCACCGTCGCAACCGGCGGAGGTGCACTGGAAGGAGACGGTCACTTCTTCGCCCCGACGGTGCTCACCGACGTGTCGCCCACAGCGGCGATCACGAGCGAAGAAGTATTTGGTCCGGTAGCGCCGGTTATCCCGTTCACCGATCATGACGAGATGATCGCCCACGCAAACGACACTGAGATGGGCCTCGCCGCCTATGTCTTCACCGAGGACCTTTCCAAGGGCCTTGCTACCGCCGAACGCATCGAATCGGGCATGGTCGCCATCAACCGGGGCGCCATGTCTGACCCGGCAGCGCCGTTTGGTGGAATGAAGCAATCGGGTCTCGGACGAGAGGGCGCAAGCGAGGGAATTTACGAGTTTCTCGAGACGCAATACATAGCGGCATCCTGGTAGCGCGAAGGCCTCTGCCTTGAGACTTGAGTAGTGTCAGTACGCCGCCACTGTCTCATCATGATGTCACACCCGATGGGTACATTTTGTCGTATGGCGATGGGTGAAGGCTCGACAACAGAACAGGCACAAAGAACGCGGTTACACCGTCAAACGCCTCGAAGGCGGAACGATCGAAATCCGCCGGCCCAACGGCACCATCCTCAAATAGCCCTCAGAAGTGACGACCACCCCTGCGCGTGCGCAGGGGACGCCGGTGGTCGTCACTTGAAAATTGTCGAGCGGCTTGAAGACGGGCCGGGCGTTCCTAAAGAATCATGAGCATGGATGTGTTCGACACAACTCAGAAGACCGAATCCGGAGTCGCGTACTACAGCCGGGGAGACTCCAATGACGTTGTTCTGTTGGTCCATGGCTCCTTCGGAACTGCGCAGATGTGGGGGCCTTATGTGGCTCCCCTCGAGAGCGCCGGGTATCGAGTCGTTGCCCTCGATCTTGCAGGTCATGGGCAGTCGGACGGAGATCTTTCGAAGATCGACATGGACGGGTACGTGCAGAACATCAAGGACGTGATCGCCGCAGAGGGGATCGATCCAATAGTGATAGGCCACAGCATGTCTGGCCTGGTCGTGCTGATGGCTGGAGTTGCTGGGTTGGCGACGAAGCTCATTGCGATTGACCCAAGTCCGTCGCTCGAACTGCAGGGGATGAAGCCGACCGACGGAATCCCAGACGAGTTCAGTGCTTTCGATGTGGGCATGCCGGCAGATCGCGACGAGATGATCAAGGCGCACCCTGATATTGCGCCCGAGACGTTGGCCGCCTTGGGCAAGACGTTTGGCAACGAGTCAGGTCCAGCTCGGAGGCAGCGAAAAGCGGGTGTCTCAATTCCCAAAGATGAGCTGGACCGGCTCGACGTGATGTTCATCGCAGCTGAGAATGGTGCATCGGTGCCGTTCGGCATTAAGCCTGCATCGACCATGGCGATGGGTGACTATTACGAACGGCATGTGCGGATCGTCCCTGGCGCTACCCACCTCGGGATCGTGGTTGGCTCACACGCAACCGTCGCGGTTACATCGATCATCGAGTTTCTTTCGTAGCTAGAAGATCAGTTCGGCAGCGCTGCGACGGCGCAAGATCGTCCGATCAGCCGAATTCGAAGAATTCTTGGAATTCGGGCGACCCAAAGAAGTCGGCTTCGGCGATCGAACACGAGGAAAGGCCATTCGAGATTTCTGGCAGCTCTCCGAGCGGCACGACCTCGACCGACTCAGATGCAGCCATGAAGCGCTCCAGCGCTGAGATGGAGTCTTCGCATGCGTCTGCCGCACGAAGCAGAAGATCATCTTGGGCCTCTGAACTACCAAGATCCGCACTACC
>CAZHUR010000453.1:0-2653 GCA_964535395.1 uncultured Acidimicrobiales bacterium | reverse complement strand
CCATCTTGGCTTCGCCCATTTCGATGAAGAGGTCGGTTCCTTCACGGGTGCGTTCTCCCACACCAGCAAACACCGATACACCACCGTGGTTCGAAGCCACACGGGTGATCATTTCCTGGATCAGAACGGTCTTGCCCACACCTGCACCACCGAAGAGGCCGATCTTGCCACCCTCTTTGTATGGGGTGAGAAGGTCAATGACCTTGATGCCCGTCTCGAACATCTTGGTCGATGGCTCGAGCTTGTCGAAGTCTGGTGCGGGACGATGGATGTCCCAGTAGGTATCGACATCGACCGATTCAACGTCGAGAGGTTCACCCATCACGTTCCACACGTGACCGAGCGTTGCATCACCAACAGGCATCTGCATGCCGTGACCAGTGTTGCGAACTGCAGCACCTCGGGTGAGGCCATCGGTTGGCTTCATTGAAATGGCTCGTACTCGGCTGTCGCCGATCTGCTGGGCCACCTCGAGTGGCACGACGATCTCATCGCCGTCGAGTGTGATGTCGAGCTGCAACTGAGTGTTGATCTCAGGAAGACTCCCTGGAGGGAACTCCACGTCGACTACCGGGCCGGCAATACCGACTACTCGTCCTGACTTCAGTTCTGGTTCGGTGACGGTCATACCGTTGTACCTTCCGTGTATTCGAGATTGATTTGAGCAATGTCTTGATCGTCGCTGCCAAGCGCTTCAGCGCCACCGACGATCTCCATGATCTCGGTCGTAATAGACGCCTGGCGTGCTTGGTTCATCTCTCGAGCGAGCTTGATGATGAGTTCTTCAGCGTTGTCTGTTGCGGCCTTCATAGCGCGCTGTCGGTTCGCGTGTTCAGACGCTGCTGCTTCGAGCAGCGCCGAGTAGAGGCGAGATTCCATGTAGCGAGGAAGGAGCGATTCGAGCACTCCCCCAGGCGATGGTTCGAAATCAAACTCGGCTGCAGCTTTGCTTGAACCCGATCCCTCTCTGGCAACCGTTTCCATCGAAATGAGCGGAAGGTATCGGCGAACAGTCACCCTCTGGGTACCCATCGTGACGAACTCTGTGTAGGCAAGTTCGACTCTGTCGACCTCGCCACCTTCGAACATTTCGACAACCTTCGCGGCCACTTCGCGAGCGTTCTCATACGTCGGGGTATCGGACATGCCGGTGTATTGAGCCTCGATCTTGAAGTTTCGGAACGAGAAATAGTCGATGGCCTTCTTACCGACCAGGATGAGTGCGTAGTCGGCACCTTCTGTACGAGCAGCATCGAGTTGACGTTCGGCGGCCTTAATAACAGCAGCGTTGTACGAGCCCGCAAGGCCGCGGTCGGAGGTGATGGCGATAATGCCAACTCGCTTGACCTGTTGGGAGTTGCGAAGAAGCGGGTGTGATACCTGAGCGCCACCGGCGGTCAAGTTCTCGATCACACCGGTCACCTGGGTGGCGTATGGCTTTGCCTCGTTGGCGCGCTGCATTGCTTTGACTACGCGAGTAGCCGCAATGAGCTCCATTGCTCGGGTGATCTTCTTCGTTGACTGCACACTGCCAATTCGGCGGCGCAGTTCACGTTCTTTTGCTCCTGGCATCTACGTGATCCGATCAGGCTTCGTCAGCCGAGATTTCTTCTTCGGGCAACGTGTCGACAGCGTCGACCACTTGAGAGCTCGCACTTCCCGGATCGTTCGCATCGGGCGCCGAGCCAGTATTCATCGTTGGCTGAAAGCCAGCGGCGAAGTCTGCAATCAGTTGTTCAAGCTCCTTCTCATTTTCAATCTGGCCCGAGACAACAATCGCCTCGAGAATTGAAGAATGGCGGCTCCTGAAGTGTTCGAGCAGTTCAGATTCGAAGCGCAGCACGTCGTCGACTGGAATGTCATCGAGATATCCGCGGGTGCCGGCCATGAGAGAAACGACCTGCTCTTGGACTGGCATGGGAGAAGAAATGCCCTGCTTGAGAAGTTCGGTAAGGCGGTAACCACGGTCTAGTTGGGCTTGCGAAACAGCATCGAGATCAGAACCAAACGATGCGAAAGCTTCAAGCTCACGGAACTGCTGCAGATCAGATTTCAACGTACCCACGGCAGTCTTCATCGCCTTGATCTGTGCAGCAGATCCCACACGAGATACCGAAATACCAACATCGACCGCTGGACGAGTACCAGACTTAAACAGGTCGTCCTGAAGGAAGATCTGGCCGTCTGTAATCGAAATCACGTTCGTTGGGATGTACGCCGAAACGTCACCGGCCTTCGTCTCGATGATGGGGAGCGCCGTGAGCGAACCGGCTCCGAGCTCGTCAGAAAGGTTTGCGGATCGCTCGAGTAGACGGCTATGCAAGTAGAAGACGTCGCCCGGATATGCCTCGCGGCCCGGAGGACGACGCAGCAACAGCGACATCTGGCGATATGCCTCGGCCTGCTTGGAGAGGTCATCGTAAATCACGAGCGCGTGCTCGCCGTGGTCCATCCAGTGCTGGCCCATTGCAGAGCCCGCGTAGGGAGCAATGTACTTAAACGGTGCAGGATCCGACGCTGGTGCCACGACGACAACGGTGTATTCCATTGCGCCTCGGGCCTCGAGTTCGGCGACGATCTGGGCAACTGTTGATGCCTTCTGACCAACGGCGACGTAGATGCACTTCACGCCGAGACCCTTTTGGTTCAGGAT
>CAZHUR010000452.1:0-2659 GCA_964535395.1 uncultured Acidimicrobiales bacterium | reverse complement strand
ACCTTTTCGTCGGGTAATCACGCCCAGGCGATCAGCCGGGCGGCTGGTCTGCACGAGTGTTCGGCCACGATCGTGATGCCAACAGACGCACCGGCGATGAAGCGAGCAGCCACAGAGCATTGGGGTGCAACGATCGTCGAATACGACCGTTACGCAGAGGACCGCGAAACCGTAGCCGCACGCGTGCACGCCAAGGTCGGTGGTGTGATCATCCCTCCGTTCAACCATCGAATGGTGATGGCGGGCCAGGGCACTGCCGCTCTCGAGCTGTTCGAACAGGTCGACGACCTCGACATGCTCTTCGTGTGCCTCGGCGGCGGTGGATTGCTCGCCGGTTCCTCAACCGTGGCCAAAGCAGCGAACCCAGATTGTGTTGTGGTCGGCGTCGAGCCAGAGGCCGGTAATGACCATCAACTCAGTCGACAAGCGGGCCACATCGTCGAGCTAGCTGAAGTGCCGCGCACGATCGCCGACGGCCAGCAGACGACGGCGCCAGGCCCGCTCACGTGGTCGGTCAACAGCGAACGCTGCGATGTGTTCACGACGGTGACCGACGACGAGATCGTCGAGACGATGAAGCTGTTGTTCTTACATCACAAGCTCGTCGTCGAACCCAGCGGTGCAACCGCACTCGCAGCAGCACTAAAGCGTGGCCTCGTAGAGCCTGGCATGCGAGTAGGAGTAACCCTCTCCGGTGGCAACATCGACCCCGCAACCTTCGCGAAGCTAGTCACCTGACCGGGGCCGCTGATGCACTCCGGCTACAACTTCCGAAGAGTTGCTCTGATCTTCTTCTCGCTGACCTTTTCTTTAGTGCCCACTTGTTGGGCGAAGGTGGCTATGCGGAACTCTTCGAGCTGCCAGTTGATGTCGATGAGTTCAGGGGTCATACCCAACTGGTCGACGTAGTGTTCGAAGTCGCTCTCGAGCGCGCGTACCTTCATCATGAGCTGGCTATCTTGCACCACCCGGTCTGAGAGCTTGCTCAGCCGTACCTCAATGCCCTTTAGGTAGCGGGCAATGTCGGGCAGACGATCCGCGCCGACGCCACTGAGGTGGTTGATGTACACAAGTCGGCTGAGCTGATCGAGCATGTCTTGGCGAGCCGGTAGCACCGCGTCAGATGCATCGCCAACCAACGCGTTTTGAAGCCGAGAGCCTCGAACGAGGATGTCGATTGTGACCGGGCCGAGTTCGTCGACGGCGTCGGGGAGCCCCGCCCGGACCTTGGAAGTGAGCGTCTCCCAATCGGCTTCGTTCCACACCGGGCCACCGGCGTCTGCGAGCAGACGGGAGAATATGCAGTCCGAAGCATCGTTGACCCAGTTGACCTTGCTGCCGTGAGGACTCGAAGCAATCGCGAGACTCGCTCGGTTGTCGAGCAACCCAGCGAGCATTCGAGCTGAACCACCAACGTTGAGTCGTAACAGGCGCAGAGTTCCGGCCCACATTGATTCGTACTGTGCGTCGGCGTCGGGGAAGAGTCTCAGAGCTACCGAAGCGCTCTCATCAACGAGTGCAGGAAACGCGTTCACAACCTGTCCCGCAGCTTTCGTGCGGATCTGCTTTGGGATCTCGCCGAACGTCCACGACGTCTGCTCGGTCCGAACGATGTCGTGCTCATCACCGGACAACCCATCTCGAACTTCTGTTGCCAGCTGGGCACGAAGGGTGGCCAGGTTTCGGCCTTGAACGACCGTGTCGCCCGACTCGTTCACGACCCGAAAGATCGGCCGCAAGTGATCGGGAAGCCGATCGACAACGAGTGCGTCAGCAGCGAGCGGTTCGTCTCGAACCGTGCGCAGTGCCGCGCGCACAGACTCGACCAGGCTGCCAGTGCTCTGTTCGAGCTGAGGAAGGATCTGAGAGACCGTGTCCGGGATTGGAACGAAGGGCTTGCGAACCGCCTTCGGCATCGAGCGCAGGAGTGCGGTTACGAGTTCTTCACGAAGGCCGGGCACGTTCCACTCGAACGCTTCAGCATCGATGTGATCGATCAGCGAGATCGGCACGATCACGGTCACACCGTCGTTGGCCGACGTCGAGTCGAATTCGTAGTCGACCTCGAGTTCTACTTCACCCGCTTGCCATGTTTCAGGAAACTCATCACCACCAGCGTTCGGATCTTCCTCGGTGAATACGTCTTCGAGGCGCAGGTCGAGCTTGCGAGGGTCGTTCTTGCGAACCTTGTTCCACCAGCGGTTGAACTCACTTCCGGAGGTGACCTTCTTGCTGACTCGTTCATCGAAGAAGTCATAGAGCAGTTCGTAGTCGACAAAGAGGTCTCTTCGGGTGCGCGCACCGAGGCGTCGCACCTCCTCGAGCACCGACTCATTCTGTTCGAAGAACGCGTGGGTGTTCTCCCAGTCCCCTTCCACCAGCGCATGGTGGATGAACAACTGTCTGGCAACTTCTGGATCGACGCGACGGTAGTGAATCGAACGGCCAGCAACGAGCGGCACCCCATACAGACTGATGCGCTCGATCGTGATCGCCGAACCCTTGTCTCGATCCCATTGCGGCTCGTCGTAGCTGTACTTTGCGACGTGTTCGCCCGCCCGCTCGGCCCACTCGGGAAGGATGCGGGCAGCGCTGTGCGCCCACAGTCGGTTGGTCTCGACCAGTTCGCCGGCCATCACCCAGTTCGGTGGTTTCTTGC
>CAZHUR010000451.1:0-2662 GCA_964535395.1 uncultured Acidimicrobiales bacterium | reverse complement strand
AGCGCACGCCGACCGTGTCGGGCACGTTTCCCGCTGCAACTCCTCGCTCGATCAGCTGAAGGGTCGCTGCGGGATCGAGCTCTGGAAGATCGTTGAGATATGCCGCGCCCGGGTCTTCGGGGTCGGTCTTGGGTGCTGGCAGGGTCCGGAAGTCTGCGAACTCGTCGGTGTGTTCTTCGAGCAGTAGCGCAGCCAGTTGATCGGGCCCGAAGTCGGCGCTGGTCGATGGCTTCTGCGTGGAGGTTTGGCGGGCAACGATTTCGCGCAACACGCCAAGTAACTGTTCGGCCATCTCGTCTGCGCTCTGGAAACGGTCGTCGGGGTGGGTGGCGGTCGCGGTCAGAAGGAATCGGTACAGCGATTCGTATTGGGCAAAGAGCGGTTGGTCCTCAACGCCCGGCAACTCGTACTGATAGTCGCCAGTGTGAAAGACGAAATTGAGCGACAGTACTGCGAGCGTTCGTCCGACGGTGAAGAGATCCGATGCGATCGACGGGCCGCTCGACGCGACCTCTGGAGCTTGGAAACCCTGTGTACCGAAGATTGCCGCGTCGTGATCGGTTGCGAGCATCACACCGCCGACGTCGATCAGCTTCACCCCGTCGCTGACCGCCATAACGTTCGCTGGTTTGAGGTCGTTGTAGACCAGGCCCTGGTCGTGCAGGTAGCCGAGCGCCGGAAGGATGCCGAGCATGTAGGCGATCGCTTCGGTGATGGGAATCGGGTTCGGCGTTCCGCCGTTGTCGGCTCGCCGCTGCTTGAGCTTCTGGTTGAGCGACTCACCGCCCACGTACTCCATGACGATGTAGCCAGCGCCTTCCCAGGTCACGAAGTTGTAGATGTTGACGATGCTGCCGTGCTCGATACGGGCGAGGAACTGGCGTTCAGCCACCGCCGACGCCACGGCGTCCTCGTCGTCCTCGTTGAGAAGTCCTTTGAGCACGACCCAACGGTTTGATACCGCGGTGTCCTGACCGAGGTAGATCCAGCCCATGCCACCGTGGGCGAGCGGGCCGAGGATTCGATACTGTCCGCCCACCATCTCGCCAGCGGCGAGCTTTGGGCGGTTCGTATGGAAGTCGAACTGGGTGCGACAGTTTCCGCAGAAGCCCTTAATGCGTCCTGGGCGATCGCCGTCTCCCCTGCCGACCGGCTGACCGCAGGCAGAACAGAACCGTTCTTCTTCCGGCTTTTCGCCGAGGACACTCGAGATCTTGCCCTCATCCATAACCGCCTCGGCCGGATCTCCGGCGAAGGTAGGCGCGATGCGAACCAGACCGGCGCCGAGTTCAGCACGGGTCGACGTCGAGCGGGCCGTGCGAGTGCGTTCGCTAGATGCGGTTCCGGCCGCGGAGTGAATGCGAGTCGAAGTGTCGGGCGCGACCGGGGCGGCGATCGAGCTCGACAGCACTCCAGAGGTTGGACCTGTCGCTGTAGAGGCTGGCGGAGCTTGGCTTGGCTGCAAGCCGCAGGTATCGCAGTAGCCGTCGCTCGCAACGTGTCCGCCACATGTTGGATCCGTGCACGTCGCCCCTGCGCTCTCGGCTGGCACTGAAGCTGGCACCGACGCGCCAGGTTCGTGCCAAATCGGTGGAGGGGGCGAGGCTGTGAGGCCGGGTCCAGGCGGTGGTGGCGCCGCTGGTGCGGGCGTTGGAGACGCTGCGACTTCGCCTACGTAGCCACACGTATCGCAGTAACCGTCAGAGGCGATCGATCCGCCACATCCACTACGAGTGCACGCGCTCATGAACCCACACCATAGGACGTCAGCGCTGCGGCGAACTGATCAATCAAGTTTTGAGCCCGTTCGAGGTCGGTCGGAGACGTGAACAGCTCATCGCGAGCTTGCTGACCCAACTCCAGTACGTCGTCTGGCAGGTCTGGCAGCATCGTTGCCTTCACCTGATACGCGCTCAACAAGCCGCGTAAATCCGTTCGTCGTTCCAGTGGCTCTGCGTTCGTCGCGAGCGCCTTTTCGAGTTGCTGTTTCAAGCGGTCGGCCGCCGACTTCCAGTCATCGACGACCTCCCGAGCCTCTCGCCAGTCGCCCTGCGCCTCGATGAAGCCCTCGAATTGGCGAGCTCGGTGTGCAAGCCCTCCTTGGCCGTCGATGATCGAGGTCGAAGGTACGGCGAGCAACTTGGTCGACGGAGCGATCTTCGCTTTGGCTTCGGAGTAGGCAGCTGCAGCCCTCGCTCGTAGAACTCGAAGCTCTGCGAGGGTTTCGTCGGCGTTTGCCAAGTCGTCGCCGAGCGAAGCGTGACCTCGTTCGATCGAGCCGGCAGCATTTGCTGCGGACGCAACCAAGCGGTCTAGATCTGGGCCAACCTTCTTCGAAATGCTGAGCGGGTCGTCGAGAACCGTGGCTCGCACCGCCTCGAGCCGCTGATTTGCCAACCGGACTGCAGGCAAGGTGACGTCGAGGCGTTTACACAGCGCATTCGCCCGATCGATCGTGAACGTTGCTGCTTCGATCCGGGGCATCACGTCGCGCCACACGGCGTCGACGTCGGCCACCACGTCACGCACTTTTGTGTAGAGCTTGTTGAACTCAGAGACCAAACCATCGCATGTGACGTCGACCAGTTCGCCAGCACGGCCGCTGGGCGCCTGGACCATGATGTCTGACGAGGTCATCAGCTGCGCGATCTCAGCTGAGTTA
>CAZHUR010000450.1:0-2662 GCA_964535395.1 uncultured Acidimicrobiales bacterium | reverse complement strand
GTTCAGAAACGGCGACACCGAAGTTCTCGTCGCAACGACCGTGATCGAGGTCGGTGTCGACGTCCCAAATGCGACCGTGATGGTCATCCTCGATGCAGGTCGGTTCGGGATTGCCCAGCTTCACCAGCTGCGAGGCCGAGTCGGTCGTGGCGCCCATGCATCGAGCTGTTGGTTGGTCGGGGAAACGACCACCTCGGACGGCGAAGCCCGCATTGAAGCGCTCGTAGGCTCGACCGACGGATTTGAACTTGCCGAAATCGATCTTGAACTGCGCGGCGAAGGCACGATTATGGGGGACCGGCAAAAGGGCCAGAACGATCTTCGCCTCGCCAACCTCGCTCGAGACCGAGACACCGTTGCGCTCGCCCGCGAAGTAGCCGTGCAGATGCTCGACCGCAACGACCCAGCACTTCCGGCGCTTCTCGACGACAGCGCCGTCATCTTGAACGCTGACGACACCGAGTACTTGCGAAAGAACTGATCTGACAAAGCCGAGCCTCGGAGGTGGTTTTTGCGCGGCGGGGTAGGTTGAGCGCGTGGAACTAGAAGTGCCTCTGACCATTGAATGCGTCGATTGCCTCGGCACGTGCCATCGGCTGCCTCGCGAACCCGAGGGCGGGTTTGAGCCAGGTTCGGTCATCCCATACCGCTGCGAGGACTGCCTCGATCGATGGGACATCGTGTTCGACCCCGACACCCAAGCTGGGGGCCGATAACCATGCGAGTAGTCGCAGGACAAGCGGGTGGTCGACGGTTGATTACACCCGATGGCACGACCACTCGGCCCACATCTGATCGGGTGCGCGAGTCTATGTTCAACATGTTGTTCAGCCTCGGAGCGCTCGAAGACGCTGTCGTTGTCGACCTCTACGCCGGCTCTGGTTCGCTCGGAATCGAAGCGCTCAGTCGGGGCGCTGAGAGCTGTGTCTTTGTAGAAGCAGACCGCGATGCCCTCGATGCAATTCGAGAGAACATCGAAACGCTCGGATTTAGTGACCAGGCCACAATCGTTGCAGGGGACGCTCTCAGCTGGCTTGAACAACGAGCGCATCACAGCAGCCCATTCGACCTCGCCCTTGCCGATCCTCCCTATAGAGACGAACCATGGGAGCTCATTTTGAGCCACCTCGGTGATGATCTACTCACCGAATCTGGACTCGTTGTCGCCGAATCGTCCCAACGGCTCCCTGAACTCAACGAGTGGGATGTCGTTCGCGACAAGAAGTACGGGACTACGTTGGTAACCGTGTTGACTCGCAACGAAAGCAACGGAGATCAGCAATGACCGCCGTTTTGTACCCAGGTTCCTTCGACCCCGTTCACAACGGCCATGTCGAAATCGTCGAGACGGCTGCGAAGCTTTTCGACCGAGTCATCGTTGCCGCCATGCGCAATCCATCGAAAGCAAACTCTCTGCTCTCTCTCGAAGAGCGTGAGCAGGTGCTGAACGAAACGTTCAGCCATCTCGACAACGTCGAGATCACGTCCTTTTCTTCACTCGTGGTCGACCTCGCCCAAGAACTTGAGGCCGACTTCATCGTGAAGGGCTTGCGGGCGGTGTCGGACTTTGAGTCAGAGCTGCAAATGGCACAGATGAATCAAGCAATCTCTGGGGTACACACGTTGTTTCTCCCCTCAGCATCGGAGAGATCGTTTCTTGCCTCGCGCCTGATTCGAGAGATCTCCAAATTCGGTGGCGATGTGTCGTCCATGG
This sequence comes from uncultured Acidimicrobiales bacterium, assembly GCA_964535395.1. GTDB lineage: Bacteria > Actinomycetota > Acidimicrobiia > Acidimicrobiales > SHLQ01 > SHLQ01. Next base: position 948 of record CAZHUR010000450.1, on the reverse strand, counting down.
TTCCAGAGCCTGCTCTGCGAGCCCTACGCGAAAGGTCAAGCTCATGAGCGCCCCCACAGAGAACTTCTTTGACGATGCCGAATCTGGCACCGTCGCTGCTCCTAACCACAAGGTCCCCGACGTCGAAGAACTGCTGATCGAAGCAATAGAAGCGCTCGAAACCGCTCGGCCTGCTCCGCTATCAACAGCGGTCAAGATCGAGGCTGAGCCACTCCTCGACCTCCTCTATGACGCACGCGACCGACTGCCCGAAGAACTGCGCGCCGCTCGTTGGTTGCTGCGTGACCGAGAAGAACACCTAGAGAGCCAACGCCTCGAAGGCGAAGAAATTATCGCGGCAGCCCGTTTGAAGGCCCAACGTCTCGTAGAACGCACCGAAGTGGCACGTGCCGCAGAACAAAGTGCCCAGCGCATCATCGCCCAAGCAAAGTCAGAGGCAACCCAGATGCGACGCGAGACCGAGGACTTCTGCGATGCCCGCTTAGCATCCCTCGAAGGGATCCTGCATCGCACCTCCACCGTTGTTGCGACCGGGCGAGCTCGCATGCAGGGCGCAGCCGATATCGACCTCAACGTTGGTGTGGAACCAGAGATTGAAATCGACCTGTCCGGCGAGACCGAGGTCGACTACGTCGAACAGCCGCCGCCTCCAGGGCCGAGGGTGTTCGACCAAGACATCACGTGACCGATTCTCCGATTCACGGGCCCTGGCCCGAACTCCGAATCGACGTTGGTCGCCTGCGGCTCGGTGAAAACCTCACCCAACTGAAGCGCCGGGGTGCGAGCGATTCGTCGCGCGAGCTCTCGGTTGACGTCGAAGCTAAAGATCTCGAAATCACTACAAGCCGCATTCCGGAAGGATCGAAGGTCACCGTCGACGGTGTGATCGATACCGCCATGGACGGCATCGAGTTTCGAGGCACCGTCTCATCGAGGTGGGAAGGGGAG
>CAZHUR010000449.1:0-2663 GCA_964535395.1 uncultured Acidimicrobiales bacterium | reverse complement strand
GTGGTTGACGCCACGAAGCTGCCGTCAGGACCGTACAACTCAATCACGACGCCTTCGATTGGAGTTCCGTCATCAACAAATACAGAGCCGGCGAGCGATGAGAGGATCTCTGGAGGTGCGGTTTCGATGAAGTCGTAGTCGATTCCGTCGACGCCAGCGCCGAGTGGGATTGCCGAGAATTCGTCGTTCGCCACAGTTCCGCCTTCGGAGCCAACAACGTCGGTCGAGTCATCAAATGCAGCAGGCTGGGTTTCGGTGATGGTGTAGTCGCCAGCGAGGAGGCCGGTGAAGATGTAGTCGCCGTTCGCATCGGTCGTCGTAGTGAGTAAGACAGGCTCGCCGTTTACGTCAACACCCGTGAGGATGATGGTTACGCCGGCAATTGGGGTTCCATCGTCAACTTCTACGGTTCCGGCGAGGGAGCCGAGGGTTTCGATGAAGTCGACGTCGGTCACTGGTTCTTCTGGAACGGTGATTCCCTCGATGGTGTTCGGGGTGACGTTTCCATAGCCATCAGGTTGAAGCTCAACTACGTCGTAGTCGCCGAGTGGCAGGTCTTCGAAGATGTAGCTGCCATCAGGGCCCGTCGTGGTCGATGCCACGAAGGTGCCGTCAGGACCAAACAGCTCGATTGTCACGCCTTCGATTGGAGTTCCGTCATCAACAAATACTGAACCGGCGAGCGATGAGAGGATCTCTGGTGGGAGTGGCTCTCCGAAGTAATGGCTTGGATCTTCCGCGTCTACGGTCACGCCCGGTGTCGTGGTGCCATCTGGGTTGACCGTGTCTGGCGCGGTTCCTTCAGCTGTTGCGTTGTTGGCGTACTGGCCTTCAATGGCGGTTCCGGTGAGCGTGCACGTGTCAGTGGCGCCTGCCGCGAGCGACGGAAGCGTACATACAGCGCCTTCGACATCATCGGTGACGATGACGTTCGAGAGTGGCACGTTACCGGTATTGGTCACCTCATAGGTCCAAGTGATGGTGTCGCCAACGGTTACAACTGGGCCGGTTGGAGTGTCGGCATCTACGCCGTTCGTCAACTTCTCGATAGCGAGACCTGGCTCCGAGCCGAAGTAGTGGCTTGGGTCGGTCGCGTCGACGTCTGGGAATGGTGATGAGGCGGATACATCGAGTGCATCGAAGTTAGCCGGATTTCCATCAGCATCGTTCCATTCGCCCGTCGCTGGGTCGAGAACGAAACCGTTGCCGACGAGATCGACTGGAGTTCCGACGATCGTTCCGACGTTGGCGTACTGACCAGCGGTCACCGCTGCTGCGGTGAGTGTGCACGTTGTGCTTTCGTCAGGGAACAGCGGTTGTGGCTGGGTACAGGTGACCGAGCCCTCGATGTCATCGGAGAGGGAAAGGTCGAACAGTGGCAGATTGCCGGTGTTGGTGATCTCGTATGTCCAGGTGACCGTTCCGGCTGCGGTGTCGATGAACGGTCCGGTTGGGGTATCAGCGTCTTGGCCGTTTGTTGCCTTTTCAAGATCGATTGATGGATCAAAGAAACCGGTGGTCAGACAGTCCACCGACTCCTGGTCGTTGTAGGTCAACGAGGTGTTTCGTGGTGTCGCAACTCCGGTTGCGCTGTCGATGTCGACGATCGAGTTAGCGACAGTGCCGCCGCCGTTGCCCGTCGTTCCGATGAGCGCACCGTCTGGGGTGAAGCCAAGGCCTTCAATGTCTTGGACACCTGAGTCTGCAGGGGACCCGACCGACGTAGTCGCTCCGGTCGCAGGGTCAAGGGTTACGAGCTGATCGAGCAAGCCAGCGCCGTTTGCGATGGCGAAGAAGGTTCCTGTTGTCGGGTCGATTGCCAAGTCATCGATGTCGAACAAGGTGTCCGAGCCGTTTGCGTTTAGTGGGCCGCTATAGATCGTTGGATCGATCGGGACCGACGCTCCTACTTGTGCTCCTGTGTTGAAATCGATACGGATGAGCTGATCGGGCACGCCTCCGCTACGAACCGTTCCCCAGAGGTTTCCAGTAGTCGAATCGAAGCTGAGACCGTCAACGTCGCCGAGGCCACCAGGTCCGATAGGTGTGAAGAGACCTGATGCAATATCGAGCGAACCGAACTGGCCAGCGTCGGTGGCGAACAGAGTTCCGGAAGGGTAGTGGTAGGCGATTGCTTCAAGTGTGTTCGTTCCCGTGCCCGCCGGAGCAGGGGTTTCGGTGTCTGTCACGAGGTCGTAGTTGGACAGCCAGTCGGCCGCTGACCCGTTGCTACCGTCTGCGACGAACCAGCAATGGTCGACGAAGTCTGGAGCGATCTGCGCGCTCGCAAAGCTGGAGGTGAACCCAAGAAGAGACGCGATAAGGGCGATGACCGTGAGGGGTCTGAGTAGACGCTTCCCAGGGGAGCGACGGTAGAGGGTTCGTTTCGTCTCCGGGGTGTTCAAATCTCGAGTGTTCATTTGTCATCGCCTTAGTCTTGGAAGTTGCATGGTTTGCGTTTTCGCAAATTTCGGAGTGCTTTTGCGGAACGTGAGCGCAAGTTTCCGAAAACGCCGACAGTTGACAAAATTTGGTCGCTATTTAGCCTGGAACGGCTGCGAACGGGGCAGCGACTATCGTCGATGCATGGCAGAGACCTTCCACCTCCGGCTCGACAAATCAATGCTCAACGGAGCGACCCTGGCGATTGTGCCGGGCGACCC
>CAZHUR010000448.1:0-2666 GCA_964535395.1 uncultured Acidimicrobiales bacterium | reverse complement strand
GCCGACCGAACCGGGAGCTGAGGTGAGCTCTGGATCGTGGATGGTTTGGATCGAGTCGATGACGACGAGGTCCGGCTTCAAATCGGCGCAGTGCGCAAGAACAGCCGACAGCGAAGTTTCGGACACGAGCCACAGGTTGTCGACCACGGCGTCGAGTCGTTCGGCGCGCAATCGCACCTGCTCGCTCGATTCTTCGGCCGAAACATAGAGGCAGGTCTTTCCTTGTGCGGCAAGTGCGGCTGCTGCCTGCAAGATGAGCGTCGATTTGCCAATGCCGGGCTCGCCGCCGATGAGCGTGACCGACCCGCTGACGATGCCACCGCCTAGTACTCGGTCCAGTTCACTTTGGCCGGTGGCTACGGGTTCGAAGTCGACCGACGTGACGTCGGTGATTCGACGCGGTGCCTCGTTGACTATGGTCGGCGCGCTGCTCACAGACCCTGCCATCTCCTCGTCGTGGGTGTTCCATTCGGAACAGTCAGGACACTGCCCGATCCACTTGTGGGCGCGGTGGCCGCACGATTGACAGATGAAGACGGTCTTGTTCTTAGCCATGAGCGCAGACTACGACGCGAGTCTGACAGGCTCGCCGAGCCCGACGGGCAAACGAATTGGTTCAGCGACCCGTGGGCTTTCACTACCTGCATCGATGGCGAACAACTTGCGATAGCGAGCTGCGACCGCCGCCCGCTGTTGGGGACTCTTCGCTGCGCGCAGCGCCCGGTGATACACCGCCAAGTGTCGGCGGCGACGCTGTTCGGCAGTTGTCGTGGTCTTGGCCATTTTGGCAGTTGTCGTGGTCTTGGCCATTTTGGCAGTTGGCGCGGTCTTGGCTGGTGCCACGGTTGTCGTGGTCTTGGCTATTTTGACAGTGCTGTGCATCTCAGAAACCTCAAATACTTCTGGTCGGGTCTCCGCCCGGACCACACACCCTAGCGAACACCCGTTCGCAGAACAACTGTTCGTTCCGAAAGAAACGCGAATCGGGGCCGAGTTATTCGACCCCGAGTTATTGATCGGGCCAAGCCGTCGACCAATACGTGCAGGAAAATGTAAACGACCTATGAACGTGTTAATAAGTCGGAATCGCTTGAACGGAAAAGGTCGTTTTACACGCATGCAGAATAAATCAGTACTAGCAGTGGTCGGGCTTGTCGGGATTGCCATCTTGGCCTGGCTTGCGTTCGGCTTCTTTGGAATTCAGACCGCCTTCATCGATAACGAAGTCAACGACGGCGACCCGTTCGCAACCGAAGTCCGTGAGTCGGATGAGTTCCAAGCCGCGATGGACGAGGCCGAGGCCAACCAAACAACCGCCGCAGAAGGCGAACCGCAGATGGCCGGCGACATTCAGACCCTCTTCACCGGCAACTTTGAAGACAACGTCATCAACGGCTACAACGTGACCGGCATCGCCCAGGTACTCACCGACGGCGACCAGCGGATTCTTCGTCTCGAAGGCTTCAACTCTCCTAACGGACCCGACCTGAAGGTGTACCTACGTGCAGACAACGGCGACTTCGTAAGCCTTGGAGATCTCCGAGGAAACATCGGCGACCAGAACTATGACATCCCTGCCGACGTAGACCTTGAAGTATTCAACTCGGTCGACATTTGGTGCGAGCGATTCAGCGTCGGATTCGGTCTGGCAGGCCTAGCTCCCGCTGTTTAGATCCCTGGCTGAATCCTTCAACCAACGGTGACCAAGACTCCCTTCTCCAAGGCGATCATCTCCAAGCGCATTTGACATAGTTGTTAATTGACGAATACGTTAACTAACAACTATGTCTGCAGCACTCACTCTCGATCCCCAAGACGACTTCCTCGATGACGCGTTCGCTGCACTAGCCAACCCGACTCGGCGGGCGATCTTGGCACGCCTGGCCAACGGTGAAGCAAGCGTGAGTGAATTGGCCGAACCGTTCGAGATGAGCCTTCCGGCGATCTCGCGGCACGTGAAAGTGCTCGAAAGCGCAGGACTCATCAAACAGGGTCGGCGCGCCCAGTACCGGCCATGCACGATCGACCCTGCGCCGTTTGAAGCAATCTCCAACTGGGCCGAGCAGTATCGCGAACTCTGGGAAGCCAGCTTCGACCGGATGGACGACTACCTCACCGAACTCCAATCTCAAAAAGACAGCTCTCAACGAAAGGCTGAGCAATGAACCAACCAGCATGGGTCGCAATCGAACGCACCTTCAACGCACCGATCGAGACCGTGTGGTCGCTGTGGGCAACCTCGGAAGGTTTCTCCCAGTGGTACGGCCCACCTGGCGCCTCGATACCAACCGCTGAGATGGACACCACCGTCGGTGGCACGCGACTCATCTGCATGGAGATGACCACCCCTGACGGCGAAATGCAGATGTGGTTTACCGGCCAATACTTGGAGGTCTCCCCGTTCACCCGGCTCGTATACACCGAGTTGATGTGCGATGCCGACGGCAACCCCACTCCCCCCGAAGCAATGGGTATGCCCGCAGATCACGACATGACCACAACTGTCGAGGTCAACCTCGAAGAGGTCGCTGGCGGCACCAAGATGACGATGACCCACGTCGGCGTCCCAGCCGACTCCCCCGGTGGCCAAGGCTGGGAGATGGCAATCGGCAAACTCGAGGCACTGCTGTAATTTGTCGAGACTGCCGCTCGACATCTGCGGCATG
>CAZHUR010000447.1:0-2672 GCA_964535395.1 uncultured Acidimicrobiales bacterium | reverse complement strand
GCCGGGATGATGATCGACAGGTCACGCATTGTTCACGAGCTCCCGGTCAACACCATCGAACGTCGATGGATCAGGTTGCCCTGGTTCGACCGTCTGACTCGGCGCAGTGACCGACGCAGCGATCATTGCGACGAATGCGCCAAACACGACGATTGCGAGCGGTGTTGCTCGGACCCCGTCGGTGAGCGGATGAACGAGCACCGCAATCCAGCCAATGACCAAGAGACCGATCGGGGCGGTCTCTCGATCGTGGCGAGCAAGGATGGCGATCGCTGCGATCACCAGCAACGCTGCGTCGTAAAAGTTGGTGTGGGGACTGATGAGAAGGCTGCCGATGGCGAGCGCTCCCATTCGGTCGGCCAAAGTGAATCGGTCTGGTTGGATCCACAGACCCATGAGTGTCAGCACGACCGTGGCAGCGATGGCAAAGCCGATGACGAGTGCAAACGTACTATCGACCGAGAACGCAGCCTGGAAGAAGCCCAGCGCAGAGATCGAGTTCTGTGCGTTCACTTCGGCATCTCGCTCTACGAAGGGCAGGACGGTCTCGAACCAGTCGGTCAGCCAGCTCGCCCCAAAGACTGCAGCTGTTCCCGCCCACGTGACCACAGTGGTTGCACCAGCCCAGCCAACGGCCTTGAAGTGACGGGAGAGCAACATCAACCCAATGACAGGCAGCGCATACTGCGGGCGATACATCATCAGCCCGGCTGCTAGCCCTGCGAGCCATTCGCGATCGTCGTGCAGACCTCGCCACACCGCAGCAAGCCCAAGGACCGTGAGAGATGCGTTCTGTCCTCCGCCGATAGCAATGCCGAGCGGGTAGAAAGTAAAGCCTGCTGCTGTCAGTGGAATTCTCCAGCGCTTCACGAGTGGAACGACCGGGGACAACAACCCCAGCGCACCGATAAAGGCACCGGCCATGAGGGCGGTGTGGATGAAGTATGAGAGCTGGAACGGCAACGCCCCGAGTGGCGCATAGCCAGCAGCTACGTGAGGAGGGTAGGCAAAGGCGAGGTAGCCATCGATGCCCAGGCCAACCTGGGCAAGTTCTTGACGGTCGGCATCGTAGAGGACATCGAATTCGCCGTCCCAAAAGATCGATCCGGCGCCGTAGAAGGCCGGAAAGTCGCCACCGAGTCGTGGCGCGTCGCCTGCGGCCACAGCCGGGTCGATCGGCTCGCCCAGTCCCGCACCAATGAAAGTCGCAAGCGCTACGGCCACTACCAGGGCGATCATCGCGGCACCAGACAGTCGCCGAACCCTGGCTTCAGCGTCGCTGAGTTCTTCGGTACGCGGGGTTTCCCCGACTCGATGTTCCATTAGTTAAAACATCGGCAGATGGGTCGGATTTCTCCCGGGCCATACGACCTACTAGCTAGGGGTCAGACGACGTCGAGATAACCTATTGAAGTCCGGTCTTGAGAATCGCTTTCGCTCTCACGATCAAAGGTGTATCGATCATCGTGCCCTGATAGGAGATCAGTGCGGCACCGCCGGCAGCTTCGACCGCCGCGATGACTCCCTGTGCCCACTCGATCTCTTCGGGCGACGCCATAAACGCCGTGTTCGCTAGAGCAACCTGCGATGGGTGAATGCACAGCTTGCCCTGGTAGCCCAAAGCTCTAGCTTGCTCGGCCTCCGAGGTGAACCGGCTTGAGTCGCCGAAGTCAGCCACGATCTGGTCGAGCGCAGGCACACCGCCAAGCCGTGCTGCCAACGCAACCTGTGACCGCGCGTAGTGGACTTCATCATTCGATTCCGTGCGCACACCACCCATGTCGGTGACGAAGTCTTCAGCCCCGAAGTAGAGGATGTCGATTGCGGCGCCAGCGATTTCAACAGCGTTGTGAACCCCGAGAGCCGACTCCACACCTGCACAGAGAATTGCTCCGGAGAGTTGATGGCGTTCCATGGCAGCGCGAACCCGGTCAACGGTGTCGGCATCCTCAATCTTCGGAACGATGATCCCGACTGCGAGCGCAGCACTCGCTGCCGCCAAGTCGTCTTCGAAGTGAGGTGAATCGATTGAGTTGACGCGAACGAAGAACATCATTTCGCCAAGCTCACCACGACCAGGTTTGGCTTCGACGAGCGCATCTCGTGCTGCCTGCTTGGCGTCCTCTGCAATCGCGTCTTCGAGATCAAGCACACCAATGTCGGCCTCGGCTGCCACAAACTTCGGGACAAACTCGATCCGATTTGCTGGACCGAACAACATGCTACGAACTGCCATAACGCAACCGTACCGGACCATCTCCTGCGGGTTCGACTCAACCACTCGCCAGGCGGGCAAACTAGAACCGATGAAGCTTGAACCCATGCCACGCCGAGAAACTGGGCCACTCGCTCAGATCGCGGGCAAGGCATCGCCGGGTGTGGCCCGAATCGAAGCCATGCGCGAACCACACGCCGCATTCTGGGATGAATGGAACCAGGCCGCGCTCCAAGAGGACGGGCCGCTCTGGATCGCGCTTGGCGATTCGAGCACTCAAGGAATCGGGGCACCAGACCCCAACGACAGCTGGGTACCGATCATTCTCCAACGACTTCGATCCAAGACCCGCGAGCCGTGGCGAGTCATCAACTTCAGTATCACCGGAGGCCAGTTCTCCGACGTTCTCGAACACGAATTGCCGCGCGTCGACCAGCTGATCACCGCAGGCCATGTT
>CAZHUR010000446.1:0-2675 GCA_964535395.1 uncultured Acidimicrobiales bacterium | reverse complement strand
CGATTTCACCACCCTCCCGTACCTCGATGCGTCCGGTGCACGGGCAATCGGTGCAATCGGAACCTACGCACAGGCAGCGGGAATCGACCTCTACACAGCAGGCCTCAACGAGAAAGCAACAACCGTCATTGCTGCCTACGGCGTCGATGGTGCCTTCACCGGCAGCTTCGACACCCGGCTTGAAGCGATTACCGAAGCAGCAACGGCGACCGCCGAGGTCCCTGCCTAGGTCACGACGAGGACCTTCGCTCCTAGGACCGTCCAACAAAACTAACGACGCTAAAAGAAGTGACGATGCTAAAATAGTCGACCCGGTTGAAAGGCAGCCATGCCAGATTCCTTGAAGAAAAACCTTTCGCTCTTCGACGTCTACGCCATGTCTACGGGCGCGATGTTCAGCTCTGGGCTCTTTCTGCTTCCCGGGCTTGCAGCAGCGCTCACCGGCGACAGTGTCTATCTGGCGTACTTCGTTGCAGGCCTACTGATCCTTCCAGCGATGTACAGCATGGCCGAGCTTGCCACCGCAATGCCCAAAGCCGGCGGCACCTATTACTTCCTCGACCGAGCAATGGGACCCCTTATGGGAACCATCGGCGGCCTTGGCTCATGGGTAGCGGTTGTGTTCAAGAGCGCGTTTGCCCTTGTTGGTATGGGCGCGTACCTCAGCCTCTACCTCGAGATGTCGTTCACGTTGCTCGCGATCATCTTGACGATCGCGTTCGGTGTGCTCAACATCGTTGGTGCAAAAGAGACCAATCTTCTGCAGCGTGGACTCGTTGGCTCGCTCGTCGTGATCCTCACCGCCTTCATCATCCTCGGCGTTTCCGAGGTTGATGGTGTCGCTGGACTAGCTCCCAACTCAGCCGACCAACAGTTCTTCCTCTCTGGCCTTGCGGGCTTTGTCTCGACCATCGGCCTCGTCTTTGTTTCCTATGCCGGCCTCACCAAAGTTGCGAGCGTCGCTGGCGAGATCGAAAACCCCGACCGGAACATCCCGCTCGGCATGACGCTCTCCCTGGCGACTGCGACGATCATTTACACGCTTGGCACATTGATCCTCATTAATGCACTCGATCAGCCGGTGCTCGAAGGCAGCATCACTCCAATCGCAGATGCTGGTGCAGTCTTTCTCGACTGGGTACCCCTCGACCTCGGCGTCATCTTGATCGTGGTCGCAGCAATCGCGGCGTTTGCCTCAACCGGCAACGCAGGCATTCTCTCAGCGTCTCGTTATCCCTACGCCATGGCGAAGGACAAGCTGATTCCGAGCAAGCTCGCGGAACTCGGCCGATTCGGCACCCCAACCAAGTCTGTCCTGATGACCGTGGTTGCAATGGTCATCGTTCTTGTGGTGTTCGACGTTGAAGCCGTCGCCAAGCTGGCATCCGCGTTCCAGCTCGTGCTCTTTGCCTTGATATGTGTTGCGGTCATCGTGATGCGAGAAAGCCAGATCGATACATACAAGCCTGGTTTCAAGGCGCCGCTGTACCCCTGGCTTCAGATCGGCGGTGTCCTCATCTCGCTGTGGCTCATTAGCGAGATTGGCTTCCTAGCAATCGCCTTCACCGTGGCTCTGCTACTCGGCTGCGTTGCCTGGTATCGCTGGTACGCCTCGGACAACGTCGAACGTCGTGGTGCCATCTTCCACGTGCACCAGCGCCTCGGTGAACAAAAGTACGAAGGTCTTGAGCACGAACTCATGACGATCATTCACGACCGAACCGAGGACGAGAACCTCACCTACGAAGCTCTCATTGCTCGCTCCGCCGTGGTCGACGTCCAGCACGGATCGTTCGATAACGCAGGTCTCGGAGTCCTTGTTCGAGAGACGTCGCGCGAGCGCTTCGAGCACGGCGAAGCCGTCGCCGACGCCTTGTCGGAGTCGCTTACATTCCGGCCGGTGGGCAAGGGCGTCTACATCTCGCTTTCTCTGAACAAAGACCTGCAGCAACCCGAACTTGTCGTGTGTCGCTTCGGACCGGGGGTCGAGCTTGCACTCACCGACGATGATCACGTGATTGACGACCTAGGCGATGCTCACACCTTACTTTTCCTTGTTTCCCCAACCGACCCGGTGGGCCTCGACCTGCGGCTCTCTGGCCATCTCGCCGAGGTCGTCCAGGGCGATCACTTCAGGGAGCGCTGGCTGCGTGCCGCAGATGAGAAGGCGCTCAACGCAATCCTCATGCGCGACGACCACTTCTACCACGGTCCCGTCGAGACAATGCCATTCCTGGTAGACCAGCTCGGTCGAACCGTAGGCGAACTCGATCTACCCGAATCGTGCATCTTGGCGATCATCGAACGCGACGGCGAACTTGTGATCCCGACTCCGGACGTCACGTTGCTCGCCTTCGATGGCGTCGCGATCATCGGTGAGCCCCACGACATCGCGTTGCTCAATGAGGGCCTTGATCCCTTCGAAGCAAAACACGCACAAAAAGCCGAGAATGTGGACATCTCCGACTCGTTAGACGACCACGTGTCCGACGATTCAGACGACGAGCTCGCCGCCGGCGGCGCTCGGTAACACTCACGAACGGGAACCGTGCCAAAACGAGAAAGGCACGGTCGTTTCGACCGTGCCCTCTTCGCGGGTTCAATGTGCGGGCTCTGTCTCTTTTACACCTCTGACGCTGCCGATGACTCCTTTAGATCTGACCTAATTGGTCTCC
>CAZHUR010000445.1:0-2676 GCA_964535395.1 uncultured Acidimicrobiales bacterium | reverse complement strand
AATCTCAGGGTCGACCGAACTGAGGATTCGCTCGTTACGATCGATGATCGTGACCTTCGATCCAAAGCGTGCCAGCGATTGACCCAACTCGGCCGAAATCACACCGCCGCCCAGAAACGCGATCTTCTCGGGTAGTTCGCGGATGTCCCAAAAGTTCTCGTTATTGAGGAACGGTACGGGCTGGTCGCCTTCGGTCGGTAGGAGGCGTGGGCCAGAACCGGTGGAGATAATGAAGTTGTCACCGGTGATCTGATCGTCGCCGATCTGAACCGTGTGAGCATCGATGAACTTCGCACCACTCGGATGGATATACGTATCGATGCCCACGTTGTTGAAGGCCTCGGGCTGTTCGTGGGCGTACACCCCGTCGATGATGCTCTTCACGTGCTCCATCGCACGTGAGAACTCAAAGCCACTAGCGACGTCGAGTTCATGGAGACCGTGCTTGGGTGCGGTTTCGATTGCGTAGTAGGTCTTCGCCACATCGATGAGAGCCTTTGACGGGACACAACCCGAATGGGTGCACTCGCCACCGATCTTGTGTTTCTCGAGGAGCGCCACCTTGGCTCCTCGACGCTGTGCCTCAAAGGCGGAGGTGATGCCTCCACCTCCCGCTCCGACGATGACGATGTCGTACTGGTTTTCGCTCACTAGATCTGCTCCGTGTAGATGACCTCGGCATCGCCGTCGACACCAGGTACTTGGAAGTAACTCATCATGCCCGCTTCGGCATTGGTTTCGAGGATAACGAATGCGTGGTGATAGTGATCGCCATCATCGCCCAGCCGGACCTCAGGCTTCATGACCGGCGGGCCGTTCAAATCCTCTGGCACCGCCAGGTCACTCAGCGTTTCGTACGGCTTCCACATCAGGTCGACCGGCATTGCACCCGAACCAATGCACCGTCCACGCTCCAAACCTAGATACGGCTCGAACGCCGCCAAGTTGTGCTCGTGACCCCAGAGCCATGCGTCGATCTCGGTGAGATGGCCCTCGAACTCTTTTAACAGCACCGGGTTTACCGCCATTGGTTCGTTGGCCTGTGTGCGGGCAATGTTCCCCGACGCAGTGAAAAGCTGGTAGTGGGACAACATGACCGTCTTGCGCCCGTCGGCGGTGTCGATCTTGTGACGATGCCACTCGGCCTCTTGTGGGTCGATGGGCGGCACCTTGTACTGCGACGACATTGGATTATCGTTCTCAGGTGGCGCGCCGATCGCGAGGATCTGCCAGTGATCGTTCCGCAGACAGAAATAGCTGGCGGGCTGGCCCAACTCGTCAAGCAACCAGTAGTAGCCCTCTCCCCCGGCATAAAGGTCGTGGTTGCCAGCGAGGTTAAACACCTGAGTCTCCGCGGGCAGGTACTCGCGAACGATCTGGAGGAAGTGATCGTTCATCTCATCTTTCGTGCCCGAGTAATAGACGTCACCCAAGTGGATGACGACGTCAGGCTGCTGTTCGCCAATGCAGCGCATCACGTTCTTTGCCAGTCGAGTGCCCGTTGCCCAGTCGGCAACAAACGCGACCTTCAACGACTCACCTGCTTCTGGATTGATACGAGGCTCTAGCGGCAGGACGAAATCGTCGATCGACTCGTAGTGACGGTACGGGATAGTGGCCTCACCCTGATCAAAATGAAACAGTGCCTTGGCCCACAGAGGGTCACACACCGAGTACTGCAGCTCGTTCTCGATCTCTTGGGCGCGCTCGGTGTTGCCGGTGACCTTGGCGGCCGCCAGGCCGACATAGAGCTGAGCACATGACGTCAGCAGATCGACCTTTGACACGTCGGCGGCAAAGTCGAGTGGATTGTGCCCCTCGGCCATCTTGGCCTCCATCACCTCGCAGGCATCGCAGCTCGCAGCCATAACCGGGTGCCCGGTCGCCAACTCATGGCCTTCGTCGCCGTCACCGCGCACCGCCGACAGCACAGCAGACTGCCACCGGGACATAAACGACATTGCGTAGGTCTTGATTGCCATGTCGAGAATCTACCTGGCCGCGGTGGTGGTAAAACTCAGTACGCCCAGAATTGAAGCTTCTATCGAGATCGCTACCTCGACCCAAAGTGCGTTTGCTCTCCACGCCCACCGGCGCTATTGCAGGGTGTACCCACGAAGGTTCGCATCGTGAGCTCCGAAGAATAGGTGTCCGTCGACCACGGCGGGCGAGGTCCAGACCAGTTCCCCGACCGGCAGCGTCGCAATCTCGGACCCGTCTTCCCGATTCAGCACATACAAGTTGCCATCACTCGAGCCGACGTAAATCCGGTCACCCGCAATCGCCGCCGACGACAACACCTCGGTCAAATCGATACTCCACGTTGTTTCCCCCGTCGCTGAATCGATCCCTTGGAATGATCCGTCTCTCGAACCAATGTACACAACGCCGTCCGCGACGGCGGGGGTGGCAAAGACCGGGGCGCTGGTGGAGACCGACCACAGCAATTGACCGGTTGCGAGGTCGAGTGTGTAGATCGCTCCATCGTCGGACCCGAACGTGACCGCAGGCGAGCCACTCGGCGACACGTCCTCGGGAATTAACGCCCCCGAACTGAACACTGCATTATTGGTCGGGAAACTCCACAGTCCGTTACCGGTCGACGCGTCCAGGCCGTAGAACGATCCGTCGATCGACCCAATGGCCACGACACCGTCGCCCACGAGTGGGGACGAC
>CAZHUR010000444.1:0-2681 GCA_964535395.1 uncultured Acidimicrobiales bacterium | reverse complement strand
CTCGATCAGTTCGGGGTCGCCGCTGGTGATCTCGGAGCGAGCGTTGAGCTTTCGAATGGTGTCGCCGCCTCGGAAGTGGGTAGCGAGTGCGGAGGTGGTTCCGACGCTTACGGCGTGTGGCTTGTTCGCAGCGTCCTCGATGTAGGTTGCGCACCACCAGTCGCCGCGATCGGTGGTGGTGTGCTGATAGTGCATCATGAAGTTCTGCGACGCCTGCCAGGCTTGACGGACGCCCCAGTGGCGCGACACCCGCATGCCCTCGACCACACCATGTTCATCTTCGGGGTAGTCGATTCCGTCGTTCTCGTAGGCCTTCGTGACGACGCCATCGGGGTTGCATCGCAGAAAGTGCACCGGTAGTTCGAGGTGTTCGGTCGCGAGGTTCGTGAACCTGTGAGCCGCCATTTCGTAGGACACGTAGAACGACTCTTTGAGGTCTTCGATCGACAGTTGGTTTTCGTCGTAGCTACGCCGCAACAGGTCAACCGCTGGTGCTTCCGGGATCAGGGCGGCTGCAGCAAAGTAATTCGACTCGACGCGCTGACGGAGATATCCGCCGAAGTCGCTAGTGGCCGAATGGTCGAGTGCATAGTGCCCAAGCGTTTGTAGCACTACCGATCGCGCGGACCGCAGGTCGACTTCTTCACGAAGCGGTATGTAGATGATGCGGTTCTTTTGATCGGTGACCGATCGAGCCGAACTCGGCATTCCTCGAGCCCGTTCGATCTGGAATCCGAAGTGGGCAGCGAGGTCGATGATGTGGCGTTCTGTGAGCGGACCTGCACCAGGGTAGGCAATCGCCTCAAGCGCTTCGGCTGCAGCCTCTTCGATCTCGGAGTAGTAGTTGTTGCGCTCGCGCATGTCTTTGCGAAGCTCGGCGTTCGCCAATCGAGCTTTGTCTTCGGCTCGCAGCGTTTGGTCCTGCCCCCGCGAGGCGGGGAGCGCTTCCCAGAGTTTCACGAGATGTTCGAGAACCTCATCGCTGATCTTGGCACTGGGCTTGAGGTGAGGAAGTCCAAGACTCTGGTATGCCGGCTCTTTTTGGGCATTTTCAAGCTTGAGTTCGAGTTCGGCGCGCCGGTTGGGCGGCTCTGGATCGACGAGTTCGGCAACCGTCGTCCCTAGTTCAGCGCTGAGTGCCTGAAGAAAGACGATATTTGGGGCGATTCGGCCGTTCTCAAGCTGCGAAAGGTATGGAATTGGCTTACCAACACCCTCACTTATATCGCTAAGCGTTCTTTTGCTCAGTTTTCTGAAGTGTCGGATTCGATGTCCAAGCACGCTGAGATCCAGCTCATCAGCCATCGTGCCTCCAATTGTCTAGAAACTTTTATCATTTTTACCGCGTACGAGTATGTTGTGCCACCTTTTTTCGTTTTGGGCTGTGACTATTCTGCAAAAACGCCACAAACTGTGAACTTATGGCGACAACTAATATGAACTTGAAAGCGCCAGGAATGCGGGTTCCGATGGTCGATATTGTCTTTCCTTACGAAGAGTCAGACCTTGACGTGGTCTTTGTCCAACGCGTTCGCAAGCTCATCGGGGCCTTGCAACGGCGTTTCTGGGATCGCCGGCGAGAGATGCTCCATGCTCGAGCGCTCGGAGCAGAACAGGCGAGTACCGAAACTGCTCACCAAGCGCCTTCGGGCATGCTCTTGGCAGACTTCGCCGACCCGCTGCTCGACTGGGCAGCGCGGCTCAAGGAGTACCGAACTGTCGTCGCCGCATCTCGTGGAATCGACCTCGACGTCGATCCTTCACAGATCCGGATTCGTGGATGGAACGAGACTGAGGCCGGCATTCTCGTCGATGGACGCGCTGTTCCGGGTTGCATTGTTGACGTGGCAGTTGCACTCGTCCACACCGCCGATTCGCTTCGCTCAGGACGACAGGGCTTTGTCATCCACGTTCCGACTCCAAGCGATACCACCGAGGCAAAACTCTGGGCGGACCTGCTCAATGTGGCGCAGGACAGACTCGGCATCGAGCGAGGCACCGTCGAATTTGTTGTCGACGGTCAGCCTCTGCTCGATGCCAGCAGCCAGACCGCAGCCGCATAAACAAACTCAACGACCTGTTTTCACAGCTCGGTTGGTCGGGTACAACTGAGGTATGGCAGTTGTCGACTTCGGTGGGCGGTCTAGCGAGAAGCGATCTCGCGACCTCGAGACTCTGACCGACGTGGCGCGCACGTTTGTGAGCGAGGGTTCACCACGGCGTATGTTGCTTGCACTGACAGTCGTCATCATCATTCGTGTTGTCGTTGGAACATATGGCTTGACCGACCTTGTCATCGTCGGTGTGAGCCTTGTCCTTGTCGGGGTTGTCGAGTGGGTGATCCATCTCTTCTTCCTGCACGCACCTGAAGACTCATGGCGTATGCAGAAGCTCAGGACCGGTGTTGGGCACCGTCAGCACCACCTCGACCCCGAAGACGTGGGCTTTATTCTTCTCCGGCCGAGAGACACTTCTCTGTATCTCGGGCTCTTTCTGCTCTTTAACGCGACGTGGCCACTGTTGGTTGCATGGGCTCTCGGCGCGCCGCTGTTGAGTACCTACCTTTCAGCGGTTGTGCTCTCCTATGCCCTGATGACCCACTACGAGTGGACGCACCTGTTGGTCCACACCAAGTACCGGCCAAAGACGCGTTACTACAAGCGGTTAGTCGCTCATCACCG
>CAZHUR010000443.1:0-2704 GCA_964535395.1 uncultured Acidimicrobiales bacterium | reverse complement strand
GATCGGGAAAGTCCTCGCCATCTTCAGGGAGCACACGAAGCAAGAGTGCTTCGTCGCCCTCCAACACATCGAGTGCGGCCAGCTTGACCGACCCCTCTGCGCATTGCCCGCCGACGAACCCTTCGATAGATCCATCGGCCTGGATGATCGCAGCGTCGCCGGGCCGTGCCGATGTCGGCATTTCGGCCCGGACGACGGTTGCCAGGACAAACGGGACGCGCGCCTCAACGAGTTCTGCCACTCGTGCATTTACTCGTCGAGACGCGGTCATGAATGTCCCTTACTTCCTTTGCCTAGATCGGCGGGGTGTGGTTGCCCTGCATTGCCTCCCAAACCCGTGAAGGCGTGAGCGGCATATCAGCATGGCGAACGCCGAATGGCTTCAGTGCATCGACGACTGCGTTGACGATCGCTGGTGGTGAACCAACGGTTGCCGACTCGCCAATACCCTTTGCGCCGATCGGGTGATGCGGTGACGGTGTAATGGTATGGCCCGTTTCCCAGTCCGGCGTTTCCATAGCCGTTGGGATGAGGTAATCCATCAGTGAACCGCCTAGGCAGTTGCCATCTTCGTCAAAGGCAATCATCTCCATAAGGGCCATGCCGACACCGTCGGCAAGACCTCCATGAACCTGTCCTTCGATAATCAACGGGTTGATTGGAGTGCCACAGTCATCGACTGCGATGAAGCGACGCACCTTCACCTCGGCCGTGCCCGGGTCGATGTCGACGACACAGATGTATGCCCCAAACGGATAGGTCAAGTTGGACGGGTTGTAGCAGATCATTGCTTCGAGTCCGCCCTCAATTCCGTCCGGAAGATCGCCCGCACCGTGAGCGCGCATTGCAATGTCTTGGATAGTGACCGACTTTGACGGATCGCCCTTGACCGAAAACGAGCCCTTGTTCCACTCGAGGTCGGTGACGGCGACTTCGAGCATTCCCGAAGCAATGATCTGTGCCTTGTCGACCACCTTTCGAGCCACGAGCGCTGCAGCTGCACCCGACACAGGCGTCGAACGAGAACCATAGGTTCCGAGTCCGAACGGAGTGTTGTCGGTATCGCCCTGAACAACTTCGATGTCCTCGGGCGGGATGCCCGTCTCTTCGGCGATGATCTGAGCAAACGTCGTCTCATGGCCCTGACCTTGGGTCTTGACCGAGATACGTACGACAGCCTTGCCCGTTGGGTGAAGGCGAAGTTCGCAACCGTCTGCCATGCCGAGGCCCAAGATGTCCATGTCTTTGCGAGGACCAGCGCCGACCGCTTCGGTGAAGAAGGAGATACCAATTCCCATCAGCTCACCGCGCTCACGCTTTTCGGCTTGCTCCTTGCGAAGCTCGTCGTAACCGGCCATCTCCATGGCCTTGCGCATCGTTGGCTCGTAGTCGCCCGAATCGTAGACCCAACCGGTCTTTGTCTCGTAGGGAAACTGCTCGGGTTTGATGAAGTTCTTGAGACGCAGCTCAGCTGGATCCATGTCGAGTTCGTAGGCCAAACAATCGACCAGTCGCTCGACCATGTACACAGCCTCGGTGATGCGGAACGAACACGCATACGCAACGCCACCGGGCGCCTTGTTCGTATACACCGCATTCATCGATGAGTAGGCAGCCTGCAAATCGTAGGAACCAGTGAACACACCAAAGAACCCAGCCGGGTACTTCACAGGTGCAGCCACACCGTTGAATGCTCCGTGGTCGGCAAGCACATGACCGCCAACCGCCAGGATCTGACCGTCCTTGGTCGCACAGATCTTGCCGTCCATGATGTAATCACGAGCAAAGCCGGTCGACACCAAGTTCTCTGTGCGATCTTCCATCCACTTGACCGGCTTGCCGATCAGAAGCGATGCAACGATTGCACACACATATCCCGGGTAGATCGGGACCTTGTTGCCAAAGCCACCGCCGATGTCGGGTGCGATGACCCGAATCTTGTGCTCGGGAAGACCAGCGACCAGTGCGTACACCGTGCGGTGTGCGTGAGGTGCCTGGGTCGTGGACCACAGAGTGAGCTTCTTCGACACGGGGTCGAGATCGGCCACAGCGCCACAGGTTTCCATTGGAGCGGGGTGAACGCGTGGGTAGATGATCTCTTGTTCGACCTTGACGTCTGCGCTTTCCCAGACGGCGTCGAACTCAGCCTTCTCTCCTGCATCCCAATCGAAGATGTGGTTGTCGGCCTTGTCGTCAAGGTCATCGCGAATGACCGGTGTCTCGGCGTCCATGGCCTTGCGAACATCGATCACCGGATCGAGGAAGTCGTACTCCACATCGATCAGCTCAAGAGCGTCACGGGCTGAGTACTTGTCCTCGGCCACAACGAATGCCACCTCTTGATGCTGGAAGCGCACCTTGTCGGTTGCGAGCACTGCTTGAACGTCGTTGGACAACGTCGGCATCCAGGCCAGGCCATGCTCGGCGAGGTCTGCGCCAGTAACTACAGCAACCACCTTTGGGTGGGCTTCAGCTGCTGACTTGTCGATGTTGACGATCGTGCCGTGAGCAATCGGCGACCGAAGGATCGCAAGGTGCAACATGCCGGGAAGGTTCACGTCGTCGACGAATTGACCTTTGCCACGGATGAGGCGGGCGTCTTCCTTTCGGAGCATCTTGCCAAAGCCCATTGGGTTGCCTTCCGGCGACAGCGATGCCTCGCTGGCTCCGCCGCCTGCTGCTGGTTCGTCGGTAACGGTCATGA
>CAZHUR010000442.1:0-2711 GCA_964535395.1 uncultured Acidimicrobiales bacterium | reverse complement strand
ACGCTGGACTTGCCGCTGCCACTCGGCCCATAACGCGGGCTGAAATGAGTGAGCACGAGGTTTTCGACGCCGTGTCGCTCCGCTGCCTGGCCCACTCGCAACGCCGTGCTGTGCCCACGGTCGTCTCCGAGATGTTCCAGCACGCTCTCGCTGAAGGTCGATTCGTGGACGAGCACCTGCACCGGCCCGGTCTGTGAAAGCAGACCATCGGGGTCACGGTTGTCGCCCGCGATCAAAACGGTTCTGCCGGACCGGGGCGGGCCAATGACCTGACTCGGATGCACTTCGCCGGCAGATCCTTCGACCGTTTCGCCATTTCGCAAACGTTGAAACGCAGGACCAGCCTCGACACCGAGTGCGGCGGCTTCATCCGGGTAGAACTCACCCGGCCGCTCGCGTTCGCGAATGCACCATCCGAAGCTCGTGATGCGGTGATCGAGGGCGATTGCATCGATCGTCTCGTCTTCGGTGTCTACTACGCGCTCCCCGGAACCGTTCACCGAGTGAAACTCGAGTGGGAAACCAACCTGACTGTCAGAAGCATCGAGCACGTGACGCACCATCTCCTCGAGTCCCACGGGCCCGTAAACCTTCAATGGAGCTGTACACCCGGCCATCGACCGCGAACCGAGGACACCAAACAGCCCAAAGCAATGATCGCCGTGAAGGTGACTGATGAAGACCCGCCGCAGCTTGGGAAGCGTGAGCGAGGTGGACAACAACTGGTGCTGGGTTCCCTCGCCGCAGTCGAACAGGTCCCATCCGCTGCCCGAGCGCAGCGCGAGCGCAGACATGTTGCGCGTGTTGGTTGGCGTGCCGGCGCTTGTACCGAGGAAGGTGATCTGCATCGAACCGCACCGTATCAGCGGCGGTAGACTCACCCGGAGCACGATCGCAATCGAAACCCAGAGGACTTCACGTGGCCGTCTTTGCCAACACCCACATCGAACTAGTCAACGCCGTCTACAGCACACTGGATGAGCGTCTCGCAAAAGGCCGCGAGCGCCTTGGCCGCGGCCTCACCCTGACCGAGAAAATTCTGATCAATCACCTCGACGACGTCGACGGTGGCGGAATGGAACGAGGCGTTTCCTACACCGACCTGCGACCCGACCGCATTGCAATGCAGGACGCAACCGCACAGATGGCGTGGCTCCAGTTCATGACCGCTGGCCTCACCGAGACAGCAGTACCCACCACGACCCACTCCGATCACCTGATCCAAGCACGCATTGACGGCGAGACCGACCTCGCCGTGGCTCTGGACACAAACTCTGAGGTCTATACCTTCCTCGAAGACGTGAGCGCCAAGTACGGCGCCGGCTTCTGGGCGCCGGGCTCTGGAATCATCCACCAGGTCGTGCTCGAGAACTACGCCTTCCCCGGTGGCATGATGCTCGGCACCGACAGCCACACGCCAAACGCTGGCGGCCTCGCCATGATCGCCGTTGGTGTCGGTGGTGCGGACGCTGTTGATGTCATGACCGGCTTTCCGTGGAACGTTCGTTGGCCAAAGGCAATCGGCGTACACCTCACCGGCGAGTTGTCGGGATGGGCCGCTCCCAAGGACGTCATCTTGAAGGTCGCCGAGATCCTCACGGTAAAGGGCGGCACGGGCGCGATCGTCGAGTACTTCGGCCCTGGAGCCGAAAGCCTGTCCGCTACGGGCAAGGCCACGATCTGCAATATGGGAGCAGAGATTGGCGCAACGACCTCGCTCTTCGCATACGACGACGCATCCAGTAGATACCTCAAAGCAACCGGTCGCGAAGCCATCGACGACGCTGCTCGAAACGTCGCCCACCATCTCCGAGCTGACGACGAGGTCTACGCCAACCCCGCTGACTTCTTCGATCAGGTCATCGAGATCGATCTCAGCACGCTGGAACCACTGATCAACGGCCCCCACACCCCCGACCTTGCTCGCCCACTTTCGAAGCTCGGTGCCGAGGCGCAGCTGAACGGATGGCCGCTCGAAGTCTCGTCTGCGCTTATTGGTTCGTGCACCAACTCGTCCTACGAGGACATCAGCCGCGCAGCGTCGATCGCTCGAGACGCAGCCGCGAAAGGTCTCAAGGCCAAGGTGCAGTTCATGGTCACGCCGGGATCCGAAGCAACGATGCGAACGATCGAGCGCGATGGATTCCTCGATGATCTCACCGCTATTGGTGGCGTTGTTCTGGCAAACGCGTGCGGTCCATGCATTGGCCAGTGGAAGCGTGACGACCGCGAAGGTCTCGAAGGAACCCCGAACAGCATCGTCACCTCCTACAACCGCAACTTTCCGAAGCGCAACGATGGCGATGGCGCGACGCTTGCGTTTGTCACCTCGCCCGAGACCACCGTCGCCCTCGCGCTCGCCGGTCGACTCGACTTCGATCCAAAGACCGACACGCTCACCAACGATGAAGGTGTCGAAGTCAGCTTGAATGTGGGAGACGCAATCGAGCTGCCTAATGCAGGTTTCGAAGACGGCACCTCGATGTTCATTGCCCCTCCAGAAGATGGAAGTAACATCGAGGTTTCGGTTTCGCCGACATCTGACCGGATCCAACTCCTGACCCCATTCCCTGCGTGGGACGGAAAGGATTACCTCGAGCTCCCAATCCTTGGAAAGGGCATGGGCAAGGTCACCACCGACCACATCTCGATGGCCGGCCCATGGCTCAAGTACCGCGGACACCTCGAGAACATCTCAGGCAACCTCTACC
>CAZHUR010000441.1:0-2712 GCA_964535395.1 uncultured Acidimicrobiales bacterium | reverse complement strand
CCCGAAGTCAACTTCTCCTTGCTTCTCGTCAGCCATGACGACGGACAAAGCTGGAATCTGGCCGGTTACTAAGACAGCGCCTATGCAGCGTCGGTGCTGACCATCTCGAAGAAGAGGCTGAATTCGATGATGCCTTCGTCCCTGACGATGATTACCGGTGTCGTTGGGGGTTCAATGTCGTAGTCGGCGAACACGATGTCGATCGATCCAGCGACCTGTACCTCACCATTTACTAGGCGAGCGGTGAGCGGCAACTCGACCTCATTGGTCACGCCTTTAAGGGTAAGTTCTCCGGTGACGTCGACGGTTACTTCGCCACCGTCTTGTGGGGCTGCTCCGAGATCGATTGGGGATGTGAGGGTGAAGTTCGCGAACGGAAACAGGCCCGAGTTGAGGATCGGGCCACGAAACTGGGCGTCTCGGCGTTCGTCGTCGCTCACGATGCTCGCGATGTCCACGTCGAATGAGGCCTCGGTCAACGTCGTTCCCTCGATGGTCAGGCCGCCGAGAATGGTTCGTGTGCGACCGACCGCTTCGAACTCACTCGCCCCAACAAAGTCTTTGAAAACCCGGTAGCCCGCAACGGAATCGCCGGCGATAGTCCATACGCCATCGATCGTCTCGATTTCGATGACGCTCGCCACCTCAATCGCCTCAACCTCTTCGGGAGCAGTGGACTCCCGCCCACGCTCGAGCACCGCGGTAATGCTCTCGTCGGCGCGGTCGCCGATCGCCAGTTCGTCGACGATGTCGCCCTCAAGGCCAAGAAAGGAAGGCAACGCAAAGAACCCACCGATGAGCGCGGCGGCGATCAAAGCGATTACAGCGAGGGCGATTCTTTTGGGCGGCATACCTTCTCTAACAGACACTTCTCCGTCATCTCAGCAAAAAACGTTGTTTGTTATCGAACTGTTCAGTCGAAGTCGATGTCGAGATCGAGGACGTCTTCGAAGATCTCCTCTAGCGCATCGGCGAGGCGTTCCCATTGCGACTCTTGGCGCTTTTTCTTGGGTTTGCCCTCCCGGCGATCATGATCATCATCGTCGTGATCATGGTCCTTTGACGGTCCAGTGCTGCCGTCTTGTGCCTCATCGTGAGAACTCGTTGCGAGCAAGGTCGGTTCGTCTTGACTCGAAGAACCCGCGAGCTTTTCGAGTTCGCCCCGGTCGAGCCACACACCGCCGCACTTGGGACAGACGTCGATCTCGATCCCGTGGCTATGGCGTTCGTCGAGCTTCTGGTCGTCGCAGTTGGGGCAGGTCACGCCCTGAGATTAGCCACCGGCGACGGCACCTATTCGGGATAGTAACCAGTGGCGTTATCGACGAGTTCTCTCATGATGTCCATCTGGCCCGCATGGCGGGCGGTCTCTTCAACCATGTGCACGAGCACCCAGCGCAACGAACGCTGTCGGCGATGAACTGGTCCGGCATCCATCGACCCCAACACGTCGAGGTCGGGTGCATTGTTGATGATCACGTTCGATGCCTCGACGGCGTCGACATAGAACTGGGAGATTCCCTCGATGGTTTCGTCCTCTTCGATTCGCCACTCGCCGTCGGGACTTTTCTCGCTATAGGGATTCTCAGGTGAACCGCCAGCAATGAAGTCTTCGAACCACCACTTTTCGACATAGGCCAGATGTTTGATGCTGCCGAGCAGAGAAGTGCCCGACTCGACCAGCGGACGCTTCGCATCTTCCAAGCTCAACCCGTCGAGTTTCCACAGAACGGTCGCCCGCTGCATGTCCAACATGGCGACCAAGGTGGTCTTCTCATCTGCTCGTGGTGGTGCGATCTCAAATTCCAACATGGCCCGACACTACTCACGAGCTGCCACCCAAACCTCGAAATATTGGACAACGCCTTGGGCGTCTAGGGTTGGATCCATGCCCGTAATCGATATGCACGCGCACGTCACGCCCGAGCGCTTCAAACGAGCCATCGAAAAAGAGGGTTCGTGGTACGGCTTGCCAGCCGAGCAAGGGCAGCTGCATTTGGGGAACTTTGCCGCTGGCGTGGACGTTCGGCTTGCGGCGATGGATGCTGCTGGCGTCGACATGCAAGTGGTGACTCCAAATGTCGGCTTCTACCAATACGCAAATGATCTAGAAGTCACAAAACAGATCCATCGGGAATGCAACGACGAGATGGCCGAGATGGTCGCGGACTATCCCGAACGCTTTGCGGGCATGGGTATCGCACCCATGCAGGACGTTCCATCGGCGATCGAAGAGCTCGATCGGATGATCAACGAACTTGGCTTGAGCGGTGTCATGATGAGCGACTCGGTTGCGGGTCAGACCTACGACGAACCGCAGTTTCTTCCGTTCTTCAAGGCCGCTGAAGAGATGGGTGCCATCGTCTTCTTCCACCAGGGTGGGCCGACGGTCGTGAACGAACGCATCGACCGCTACAAGCTCGGAAACTCCATTGGCTACCCAACCGAGCGCGCACTGACGTTCGCGGCGCTCGTCTTTGGTGGGGTTATGGACTACTGCCCCGACCTCAAACCTCTCCTCGCCCATGGTGGCGGCTACACGTGTTTTGGCTCAGTTCGCATGGACAAGGCGTGTGGGGCGCTGGATCGCGCTGACACCGACGAGCCGCTCACGCCTCGGTTCGATCGGGCACCGGACGAACTCTACGACCTGCAAAACGCGCCGTCGGATTATCTCGATCGGTTCCACTATGACTGCATCACCTACAGCGG
>CAZHUR010000440.1:0-2714 GCA_964535395.1 uncultured Acidimicrobiales bacterium | reverse complement strand
CTGGAGCGGAAGTGTCCAGTGAAGCCGGTTCTGGAGCGGAAGTCTCCAGCGACAAGCATGCCTAAGCAGCGCGACCCTGGGCCTACGGGGTTTGCGATTGTCGATAAGCCTCGCGGTTGGACGAGCCATGATGTGGTGGCCAAAGCACGAGGGGTCTTTCAGACTCGCAAGGTTGGTCACTCCGGGACGCTCGATCCCGATGCGACTGGTGTGTTGCTGCTCGGGGTGGGAAAGGGCACCCGTCTGCTCCGTTTCCTCGATGGTGAGCGCAAGGCTTACACGGGCGAGATTCGTTTCGGTAGCGAAACCGACTCGCTCGATTCGACCGGCACGGTGACAAGAACCCATGACATGGGTCCTATCGATATCGAGGCTGCGCGTCGTGCTGCAGCCGAACTCACCGGCCACATTCAGCAGGTTCCGCCGATGGTGAGCGCGAAGAAGGTGGACGGCAAACGTCTGCACGAGTTGGCTCGAGAGGGCATCGAGATCGAACGCGAACCAGTGCCGGTAACCGTTTTCTCGTTCGAGCTCGAAGAGACCGACGATGAGATGGCCTTGCGTTGTTCAGTGGAGTGCTCCGCTGGCACCTATATCCGTTCGTTGGCCGCAGACCTGGGCACCGCACTTGGGGGAGGGGCTCACCTCCATGGACTGCGGCGCACAGCTATTGGCGTGTTCACCGACGACATGGCTGCGCCTCTTGAAGAGGTCGAACTACGTTCGGTCGCGGAACTGGTCTCAGGTCACGGTTTGATCGAAGTAGACGAAGTAACCGCCCTCGACGTTCGGTATGGCAAGGTCTTGGCCTCGGAGCATTTGGAGTTGAGTAGTGATGGTCCGTATCCTTTGGTCGACGAAGCGGGAGAGCTTCTAGCCGTCTATGAACAGCACCGTGGCGGTACGGTGAAGCCCGCTGTAGTGGTGGCAGAGCCCCCACCCAAAATCCCCGCACCGGAGTTGTAGTGAGAATTATCAAAGATAGTGATGGCCAGACTGTCGATTCGTCGGTCGTTACAACCGGTGCATTCGATGGTGTGCACCTTGGTCACCAGACGGTCATCTCCGAAGTCATTCGACGAGCGGAGCATCATGAGCGATGTTCGGCCGTTGTTACCTTCGACGTGCACCCAGCGACCGTGGTGCGTCCTGATTCGGCGCCAAAGCTGCTGACTCGGCTGCCTCGAAAGCTCGAACTGCTCGAGTCATTGGGCGTCGACGTCGTCTATGTGATCGAGTTTGATCAAGAACGTGCCAACACCACCGCCGAACGGTTTGTCGATGAGGTCTTTGTCGATCGACTCGGAGCCAAGGAAGTTCTCGTCGGAAGCGACTTTAACTTCGGAAAGGGTCGCGAGGGGACGGTCGATTTTCTGGAGGCCCAGGGGAAGAACAAGGGTTTCACCGTCGAGGGTCTCGACCTGATTCGAAGCAGTGACGACGCGACCGAACCAGTGTCGAGCACTGCAATTCGCCGCGCACTTGTCGGTGGCGATGTGGCTACTGCTGAACTGATGCTCGGCCGACCGTTCGAGATCCGCGGGGAGGTCATTCAGGGTGACCAGCGCGGGCGCACGATTGGTTTCCCGACAGCTAACGTGGCGCTGCCGAACGACATGGCGCGCCCAGCTAACGGCGTCTATGCCTGCCAATACACGACACCGGATGGTGCGGTGCACCCAGCTGCGGTCAACGTGGGCGTTCGACCAACCTTCTATGAGACAGCAGACGCTGCCTTGCTCGAAGCGCACCTGCTCGATTTTGACGGTGATCTGTACGGCCAGGAGGCACGGGTCACGTTTGTGTCGTTCCTTCGCAGCGAACGCCGGTTTAACGGCATCGAGGAGTTGAAGGCCCAACTCGCAATCGATATCGCTCAAGCTCGAGCGCATCTCTCCTAGGAGCGGCAGGCCCGGTTCTCGGGTAGCGCTGAGCTGTTGCGAAGGAGTGATGAACGACCGCCGACGTCGGCACTCCAGCCAGTACCGTTGGTAGCTATGTCCGGTCGAGCGCGTCCGTCCTTGCTGACCGTGGGTGTTACTTCGGTTTGTTTGGTTGGTTTTGTAGCGTTGGCGCTTCTCGACGCCAGCAACGGCACGCTCCGCGAAGGGTTCGTCACACAGACGATGGTCTGGTACGGCGTGGCCTTCGCAGGTTTTCTCGCCGCTGTGTGGGTAAATGAGCGCACACCGATTCCCTTGACCTGGATCTGGGGTGCCGCCGTCGTGTTCCGACTGTTGCTACTCACGACCTCGCCAACCCTGAGCGACGATGTGTTTCGCAACAAATGGGGCAACTCCGACTATGAGGGTTGCCGCATAGGCAATGCGCTGTGTCCAGTTCCAGCGCCAGAACAACACCGGCGTAAGCAGCACGGGAATCGGTCGCGTAAGCGTTGCCAGGCCGAGCAAGATCGGACCAGCCAAACCAGTCCCCTCTCCTTTCGCAAACCGAGGATGGAACGTAGCGACCAGCGCCGCCACCATCAACGCGATCATGATGGCGTCGAGATGTGCAGCATGGGCAATCTCGATGACGACAAGCGGGTTCCAGAGCCATAGCACGATCCTGCGCTGCGGAATCTGAACGACTCGCAACAACGACATGATGCCCCAAGCCGCTGCGAGTTCGAGAGCGGTCATCACGACCTGGAAGGAAAGCGCCGTCTGCGGCAGGATCCCTGCGGTGAGTGCGAAAACGCCATGGGTTACGGG
>CAZHUR010000439.1:0-2720 GCA_964535395.1 uncultured Acidimicrobiales bacterium | reverse complement strand
GTCCTGGGCGAAACGCAGGAAGCACTCGTAGTTTCGCCAAAATCAGGACGGAGTCCTGGGCGAAACGGAGGAATAAGCCTTCGTGGCGAATGAACGATCCCCGAAGGGGACGACATCCAACCACCGCCTCCGGCGTCTGGCCTGCGTGGCCCGAACGCTCCCCGAAGGGGACAAAATCTGATTCCGTAGTTTCGCCAAAATCAGGACGGAGTCCTGGGCGAAACGGAGGAATCAGAGGAATCAGGCGTGGTACTTCTCGAAGAGAAGTCGTTCGGCTTCGTTGGTCCAGGTGTTGTTTGGGCCGAGCTTCTCGCCGATGTCGGGGTGCTTTTCTGCCAGAGCGTCGAGTCCCATCAGGTCGAGTCCAACGAGCTGAGGGAAGATCATGACCTTGCCGGCGTAGTCGCCGTCGATCAGTGCCTGCACGCCGTCTGCGCCAGCTTCGATGCCACCAACAGCAGCGAGGTTATGGCTCGGGGTGAGCGAACCTTCAACGGTTGACGAGATAACCGACTCTTGGTCGGCGATCGACGAACCGGAGGTGCCGGTGAACTGTGCGTTGTGGAGGTAGACATCGCTCAGGTTGAGAGGTGCCATCGTTCCATTGAGAACGCCTGCGAAGAGCACGAGCATGCCGTCCGGACTCATCATCTTGGCCGATTCACCCATGAGAGGGCCTGAAGGAACCGAGACGATAACGTCGTCGGCGCCCTTGCCATCTGAATGTTCTGCGATCAGAGCGTCGACCGCGTCTGGGCCCTGACCTGAGTTGAAGATGATGAGCTTGCGGCCGGCGGCTTCGGCCATGGGGGCGAGCATCGTGTTTGCACGATCCATGCGTTCTTGGTCGAGGTCGAGGCCGATGATCGTGGCTGGACCATTATCCATTTCGATCGCACGCTGCATGTGCATCTGGCCCATTGGACCACCTGCGCCGACCACGACGGTCAGACCACCAGGAACGAGATCAGCACGGTTGCGCTCCTCGCCCCATGCCTTGCTGATGTCGCTGTCGGTGGTTCCGAGGTACGCGGTGTAGTGATAGTGGAGACGACCAACGTCGGTCTGGGGATTTCCGTCGAGGGGCTCGTTGCCGACCATGGTCATCGTTCCACGGAACGCGATGGTCTTGGCAACCTCTTCGATCAACGCTGCGCTGGTCTGGTTGAGGACGAAGATGTCGTCGAAACCAGTTTCGCCGGTGTGTTCGGCTGACTTTGCCGCCACGTTCTCTGCGGTTACATCGTTATCGACTACGACGGTCGAGCCTTCGCCGCGAGCTTCTTCGATCCATGCAGCAACGTGTTCGGACACGTCGGAGAGCACGATCGTCGATGGGTTACCAATCCCTTGGCTGCTCGAGTACTCGGTTGGATCGTCGGCCGAACCAATGACCCACATCGTGCCACCGTCCATTGGCTGGAGGCGACGGCGCTGCTGGTAGGCACCAACAACACATGCCCATGGCTCCGAAAGTGCTGCGCCTGCGTAACTAATCGACTCATCGACCGGGATGACATAGGAGCCATCGTCGGCGTCGAGTACTTCAGACCCAATGGTGTGGTACTGGATGAGGCCACCTGGAATGGTGTAGCCGTACGCGGTGCTCTTGCCGTCGACGTGGATGTCGGGCTGGATGGCGAGGCGCTGGCCTTCCTTATAGCGGTCCTTGAGGTTTGCGCCGACTTTCATGACGGTGACCGATGGTTCGTGTCCGAGACGGGTTGGCTCTTTGCGAAGATCACGACCATACAGCTTTGCGTGTTCTGCTCCCTGACGAATCAGCTTGACGTCGGAGAAACACAGTCCAACCGCGTCGATACGAATAAGCAGTTCGTCATCGGTCGGCTCTGGGATGTCGATGTCCTCTGGCGCCCCATCCTTACCCATGTTTTCGACGCCCTTGCCATAGGTGTTCCACGCAAGGTTGGGTGATGGAAGCGGCGTATCTCCGGCAACAAAATCGGCAAAGTTCCACTCAGCTGTATCGGTCACGTTGACTCCTGGATGTTCGAGTTAGTTGGTGCAGAGCCGCGCTTTGGGGAGCGCATCGCCCATGCGGCATCTGCTCAATGTAACAGCGGTATCTGGAGCTCGGATCTTAACTAGATGCTCTAGACGCGTTGCAGGGTGCGCTGGTGCGCGATTTCCTTGCACAACTCGTTGTACACGCGTTTGTTTTCGTGACCGTAACGAGGGGCGACGGTCACCAACACTCGATCGTCTTCGTGCCAGCTCCGTTTGACGTAGAGCGAGCGGCCGCCTTGGTCGATCGGGCCGCCGAGGTCGCTGACCAGTCCCCCACCTTCAGGCTCACCGAGTTCGACCTCGGCCTCCCACAACGGGATGGCGGTGGTGCTAAAGAAATTGCGGACGACGACCCACTCTCGGTCGACGGCGACCGTGAGAAGTGCGGTCCGTATAACGACGGGAACGGCGAGTAGAGCCCACGCGAAGTTGACTAGGGATGGATCCATCGCCGCACGGAAAACGGTGGGGACCAGGAGAAGCGCAACACCGAAAACGATGAACCGCGAGGGACGAGCAACAATTACCATTTCTATTACCTTGAATTTTATTACCTTGAAGATTCTCGGTGCGCGTACACACCGAGCGGAGAAGCCAACCTTCTCGCTGTGTCTCCATCGGTCGAAGTGAACGATCACTAAGGATCGACGGGGCGCGCTTTATATCGCCTTTATGACCCTGTTTCTATGACC
>CAZHUR010000438.1:0-2721 GCA_964535395.1 uncultured Acidimicrobiales bacterium | reverse complement strand
CCCACCACATGCGGTTGCTACTATTCCCAAAACTACAAGCAGTGCGAGCAAGTGCTTCTTCATGGCGGAATCCCCCGTTGGCCTGGCAGTTAGCAATCCATTATTGAGTTACCAGCTGGTAACTACGCAAGTCGGTCTGAGAAACTTATCTCAGATCGACAAGCCGATCAGCTGGATTTGCCGCCCCTGCGAAAGAGCTTGCGCAGCAAGAACAAGCCGAGCAGCGCGCCAATCACCGGTGCTGCTTGCTTTGCAACAACGCTACCCAGGCCAATATCACCGAGGTCGAGAACGTCGTCGTCCTTACTTGAACCGGCCGGAGCAGCATCTTGTGGTGCGGCACCATTGGCTGCGGCCGCCGAGGCATCGGCTGCTGACGCAACGGTCGCTGCTTCCTCTGGCTCATCGCCCCCGGCGATCTTCTTTTCGACACACTCGGTGAACTGTCCGATCAGCTTGGTGGACACGTCTTGCATTACACCGCGACCGAACTGTGCGACCTTGCCCGACACCTTGAGGTCTGTGACGATGTCGACGCGAGTCCTATCTGGACCCTCTGCGACCATTTGAGCGGTGATCAGAGCTTGAGCGTTGCCAGCACCCCGGGTGTCGCGGCCCTTGCCCTTGATGACGACCTTGTAGTGGACTTCGTCGCGCTCGGTGAATTCGGCGCTTCCTTTGTATTCCGCAGTGACTGGACCGACCTTGATTTTGATGCCGCCCGAGTACACACCATCTTCTTCGCCGGTGAGCTTGGCGCCTGGCAGACAAGGTGCAATCACAGGGATATCTGTGAGCAATTCCCACGCCTTATCGATTGAAGCGTCGACGGTGAACGAGTTCGTAATATCCATGGTTCGACTGTACACAAAGGTCAGACGATCGTCATAAGGCGCCGACCACTAGCGTTGGTGCATGAGGCTGAACGTCGTACTCGTTGCTCCGGAGATCGCTCCGAACACGGGAAACATCATCCGGTTGTGCGCAAATGCAGGGTCTTTACTGCATTTGGTCGAACCGCTCGGCTTTTCTCTCGACGATCGTCTTCTCAAGCGAGGAGGACTCGACTATCACGAACTGGCCGACGTTCGGGTACACGAGACCTTCTCGGCTCTCGCCACAGAATTGGCCGAGAACCGCTTCTTCACTTTCAGCTCGGCACACAGCTCTCGGTACGACACGGTCGACTTTGCCGATGGAGACGTGTTGGTGTTCGGAACCGAGCGCACGGGGTTATCGGACGAGCTGGCCACTAGCGTGCCGGACGCGCAGCGCCTCTCCATACCCATGCGGCCAGGCAATCGATCGCTGAACTTAGCGAACGCGGTCACCGCTGTGGTGTACGAAGCCTGGCGCCAACACGACTTCGCCGGCGCAGCCGACGGCGGCACGACCACCAGCGAAACTCCCGGCGCCGACCCGTTCTAAAGGCCTACTAGCGACGGTTCATGCCCTGACCGTCGAGATAGGGCCGCATGTGAGGTCGGCTTTCTTTGCCGAGTAGCGCTGACATGTCGGCCGACCAAACGCGATCGACCTTTCCGTCGGTTCGTTCGAGGTAGTAGCTACGCATCTGTTCGTCGTAGCTTTCGATGCCCGCGCGGTCGTTGGTCTCGTCGTAGGTCTCTTCCTTGAGCGTGACCGACAGCGGAAGGCGCGGCTTCAGTGCTGGATCCTGATCGGGCCAGCCAATGCACAAGCCAAAGAGCGGTACGACCTGTGTGGGGAGGTCGAGCAGTTCGGTCATCTGTGCCGGGTCGTTGCGGATGCCACCGATATAGCAAATACCCAAACCCAAAGACTCTGCTGCAACGACTGCGCTCTGAGCAGCGATAGCACAATCGGTGGCAGCGATGATGAAGTGCTCTGTCATGCCTGCGTGAAACTCGCCGCCGGCCATCTCGCAAGCCACAGAAGACCGATGAAGGTCGGCACACCAGACAAAGAAGGCACCGGCGGTCTCTACGTAACTCTGACCGCCGGCAAGCGTGGCAATCGCAGCACGGGTTTCGGGATTGCGAACCCGGATAACGGTCGTACCTTGCAAGTTGGAAGATGTTGCGGCGGCCAACCCAGCTCTGATGATCGACTCGACCGTGTCATCCTCGACCGGTTGGTCGGTGAACTTTCGGATCGAGCGGTGGCTGCGAAGCAAGTCGATAACGTCCATAGAGATAACGTACCCACCCACGAGTACCGAGAAGTGAGAGACTGCCGGGAATGACGACCGAAGCGAAGTTCGAATCTGTCGATGGATACACGGTCGTCGACCTCGCTGGTGCTGCACGACTGGTCGGACCGATCCGCAGCGCGAAGAAAGTTCTGCAGCGCACCACGATCGATCTCGTGCGTCACAACACCTATGCGTGTGCTGTCCACGGCTTGAACGCGAGCGGGGCGGCTGCCGCTCTGAACTACGACCGATCCAGCGAGGCCGACGCTCCCTTCGAACATTTCGCACGTGAGCTCGGCACCTGGGCCGAGGAGAACACGTTCATTGGCTCAACCAACATGGGACTCTCTCCGGCCGAGGCCGGGCCAACGCTCAGCGCATCGGCGGCGCGAATCGCCGAGACCGTAGCGCTGTCGGCAGCGTCATCACTCCCAAAGCAGGCCACAAATATCGTCATCGCAAGTCCTGAAGAAGAGCCCCAACTCACCGCCGCCCTCGACGGACGAGAGTTCAGTCAGGTCGCCGACCTCGCCGAGGCGCTGAGCAGC
>CAZHUR010000437.1:0-2742 GCA_964535395.1 uncultured Acidimicrobiales bacterium | reverse complement strand
CCACTAGACATCGAGACCGATACCGAGACCGACGGCCTCGACCCGTCGTTGTCGGCCATATTGGCTGTGGCCATCTCAGGAGATGGCTGGTCGCGTGTGTTCGATGGTGACGAGACAACCATTCTCCATGACCTAGACGCAGCTCTTTCAGAGCTTCCGGCCGGTGTCATCGCCACTTGGAACGGTGCCCGTTTCGACCTTCCGTTTCTTGCCGATCGTGCTGGCCTCGTAGGGGTCACCCTCGGCCTCAAACTTCAACCCGACACGTTCTTCCGGCCGCGCCACGAGCCTCTCCCCGGCCACGCTGGCGGTTACGTTGCGTCGTGGTATGAGCACGCTCATCTCGATGCGTATCAGGTGTATCGGGGCGATGTTGGCGCATTTGTTCATTTGCCGTGTGGTTTGAAGAAGCTTGCTCGATTTGTTGGCCTCTCCCCCATCGAAGTCGACAGGGAACGCATCCATGAGCTGTCGACCGACGAACTCCACGCCTATGTGGCGAGCGACGCGATCGTGACCCGCGATTTAGCCCTGCGACGCTGGCCAACAGCCCACAAACACATCGACTCTCTGTAGCGCAAAACGCACTAACGAATCTCGTCGTAATTGGCCACTTGATGGTGCGCAGTGTCGAGGTGGACTTTTGCTTCGGGTACTCCCCCAAAGCGACCGCGGCTCCAGCGCACTTCGATGTGTCCGTCGATTGGACGCCGGGCTCCTTTGAGTTCGGCGCGCCAGCGCACGAGGGGTTGGCCCATGGCGTCTGCCCACACATCGAACGAGCGGATAGAGAACTGGCGGCGGAAGTCGCTCGGGGTTCCGACGCGAAAGCGGAGCGGTGTGCCGTCTTGTGATGCGCCGAGCACAAAGTACGGGGCTGGCTGAAAGCGCAAGAGCCTCCACAGCATCAGTTCTTGGTCGGCCTTGTCGGCCAGGTTGTCCTTCCACCGATGTGCGGTCGCCACCGACACCGCGTTGACGAAGTCTCGATAGGGGCTGGTGAGTTCGTCGGGCCAGGCACCTCGGGTCGGGAGTGCGTCCTTTAGTCGCTGGCGAGACTCGCCATCGAGCTCGGTGACCGAGTCGGCCATGTTTTCGAGGCCGGTGTAAGCAACGCTGCGAGTATAGAGATCGTGATATGCCTCGGGCGCAATCTCGAGAAACCAGTCGGTTCGATCGCCGCGTCGTTCGGCGAGAAGCCGATCGAACACATGAGCCGGCGACACGTTGAACAAGATGTCCGACCCGTATTTGCAACTGATGAGGAACACATGGTCGACGCGTAGATCCGCTGGAATCTGGTCGTAACCCGGTGGTCGGCCTGGACCCTGCCACTCGACTCGATCTGGAACGCGACCGCGAAGCCCATCTGGAGATTCGAGGAACCGTCGTCCGTGCTCCCATGCCTGAGCAAACTCAGCCTCAGACTCTCCAGCAGCCAGTTCGTCATGGAGCAGGTCGTATTCGTCGTTCGAGACGTTGTGGAACCAGTTGGGGCGAACCGCAAGAGCACGGTCGATGCTGGGAAAGCCCAACATTGCCAAGCCTGTAACGATTTCGGTGATCTTTGTTCTGGACGAGGCCACTGTGTTTAGGAATCTCGGTTTAGGAATCTCGGTTTAGGAATCGCGGAAGAGCGGAGCGAATTGGAGCTGGGCCCCGATCAGGTCGCTAGGGATGTCTTCTTCGGAGTAGACGTGTAGCTGGGTGTAGACATCGATACCCGTGCCTGTGGCATCTATCCACTCGACGACAGCGTCGGCCCAGCGTTCTTCGAGCAGCGCCGCGCGCATGCTCTCCCGGGCACCCGCTGGAATCCCCCCGGGCACCGAACGAGCGACTACTTCAAGAGCGAGCAGACGCTGGAGAATCTCGATCGACTCGGCTGCATAGACCGTTGGCGGCTCATCGCTGACAACGGCATAGGCAACCCCGCTCATGCGCCCCGCGAGTGGAAGCGTTCGGCGATGTCCTGGGCGCTCCAGTAACCGGGAAGTGGTTCGGCTGCACTCTTTTGTGCATAGCTTCGCAGGCGTGCGACACCGGCGGTGTTGGTCTCTTCGAGGTCGAGACCACCTTCGGGATCGTCGAAGATCTCGATGGCGTCGAACAGCGCCCATGGGCCGACCGCCCTCATTGCACGGTCACCTTCGGAGCTTTTGCGAGGCAGATGCGACGTGAGCACGAGCAAGCGGGTGTCGGGGTGCGTGGTCTTGAGCACGTTGGCTCGACCGAGCATCTTCCACAATGTGTCTGTTCGCATCAGACCCGGGCGACTACTGGTGAAGGCGCCGGACATGTCGACGTAATAGCGATACTCGCCCGCCTTGTCGGTGACCTCGAAGTTGAGCTGAAGGCCGGTGCCTTTGACCTTGACCTTTTCGGCAATGATCTCAAAGCCTGCTTCGAGCAACACCTCCTTGGCGAGGTCTTGGGCTTTCTTGCCCTCTTTGGTCGCTCGAGCCTGGAAGTGCTCGACGCGTTCCTCGATGTTTTCTGGTACTTGTAGTGTTGGCAACGGTTCATCTCCTGCTGATTCGACAGGCCGGTGACGACGCCGGGCCTGTTCGGCGCTGACCCGTTCGCGGGCCAAATCGACATAGTCGGGATCGAGGTCGAAGCCAATGCCAACGCGTGCGGTGCGAACGGCGGCTACAACGGTTGAACCCGAGCCGAGAAATGGGTCGAGGACAACATCGCCGCGATGTTGTCCTCGACCCATTTCTCGGCTCGGGTTCAACC
>CAZHUR010000436.1:0-2745 GCA_964535395.1 uncultured Acidimicrobiales bacterium | reverse complement strand
GTTCCGAGCCAGTCGACGACCGCAGATGTGACGTCGGCGTCTTCGGTGACGAAGTGGCTGGCATCGGCCCAGCGATGAACGTCCGCGTGCGGTAGTCGTTCTTCAAGGTCGTGGAGGTAGAGGTCGGAAAAGACCGGGTCCTTGGCTCCCCACAAGAGCAGCGCCGGGATATCTGCGAAGTGTTCGAGTCCAGCGGCGATCGCCGAGAGCGTACCCGCGCTCGGGTGGTCGTCTTCGAGTGGGATGTCTTCGACGAAGTCGCCAATAGCAGCTCGCCTCGCCGCGGTTTGGTAAGGCGCTAGAAAGCCAGCTCGAATCGGTTGAGGCGTGCGCGGCCTCGACATCTCGAACGCTCCGGTGATGAAGGCGGTGGTGTCGACGGTTGTCTTCTGCAGAGCAGCGGGCGTACGGGCCATGCGAATGACCTTCGGTGCAGGCGAACCTTCGGGTTGGTGCACCGCGGTGTTGGTGAGCACGACACCCTTGAGCTGAGCCAGGTGGCGAAGCGCCCAACCGAGCGAGATTGGACCACCCCAGTCGTGGGCGACGGTTACGACCGGTCCGGTCAGTTCGAGGTGATTCGTCAGAGCGGTCAGGTCGTCGATTCGTTGGGCCAGGCGACGAACGGTTCCGGTTCGTTCGGAAAAGCCCATATCGAGGTGGTCGACGGCGATCGCTCGCACGCCGGGCGGAACGTTGGCCAGTAGGTCACGCCAGAGGTACGACCACGACGGGTTGCCGTGAACGCACAGAAGCGTCAACTCGGTTTCTTCTTCAGAAACCGTCTGGGTGTCGAGAAAGTGGAAGGTTCGCTTTTGACCATCGATCTCTACGACTTCAAGTCGCGACCAATCGAGGTCGAGACCGGGAAGGTCGTCGGGGGGCAGTCGAGCTGGTTCGGGAGAAGCTGGCCCTACCACTGCACTTCGAGGAAGGCGGTATTGAGACCTGAGCCCATACCCATCAACAACACGCCATCACCCGGATCGAGGGTGTCGGCGATCGATGCGAGCGTGATTGGAATTGCAGCCGGTCCAATATTTCCCAGCGTGGGGAAACTGCGAGGGACCCGGTCTGAGTCGATCCCGAGCGTGTCGATAATCGCTTGAGTGTGGACCTCAGAGACCTGGTGCATCACGTAGCGCGAGAGCTTGGCCCAGCGTTCTTTTTGGTGTGCGTACTCCCATGCGAGCTTTGCGGTCTCGATGGCCGCATTTAAGAGTCCTCGGGTGTCGGTGCGCATCCCTTCGAGGCTGCCGACGCATAGATCGTGGTATTGGCTGGCTGCACGGAAGAAGCCACCGACCACCTTATGACTACCCGGATTTTCAGAGTGCCGGCCAAGGACCATCGCTGCGGCCCCGGATCCGAGGGTGAGCGTGGCGAAGTTGTCGAACATGTCCTCGATCGAAGCGCCCTTTGCGAGCAGTTTGTCGAGGGTGTTCTGGTAGATCTCTCGAGTGCCCTCGCCATCGACGATGAGTGCGTAGTCGGCTTGGCCGGAAGCGATCATGTTGCCTGCGAGGTGCATGCCATTGAGAAAACCAAGGCAGGCGTTTGAAAGGTCGAAGTTGGCACATGCTGATGAGAGGCCGAGCTTGTCATGGACCGTTACCGCACTCGACGGTTCGAGTCGCTCACGGCACACCGATGTGTCGATCATCAGTGCAATGCGCGAGCGGTCAATGCCTGCGGCTTCGATTGCCTTCTCGCCAGCAAGTGCCGCTGCGTCCATAAAGGAAACGCCTTCGGGCCACATGCGGCGCTCTTTGATTCCCGCAAGCGAACTCAACAACCCAGGCTCGGTGCCCGTCTGCTCGTAGAACGAGGCAAGTTGCTCGTCGAGCTCTTCTGAGGTGATCACTTCTGGAGCCAGAGCAGCCTCCAGCGAGACTATTCCAAGATCATCGAATGTGAAGCTTGCGTTGCCGCTCATGAATCCCTTTTTCGAGCCCTGTGCCGGGTATAGGCCCAGGTGATCTTTGCACGCTACGGCCTGAAACGCCTGATCCGCACGAATAGATATTGAAAGAAGCGTTTCAATATCTGGACGCAACGTCCAGTTTTGGTCGATTCAGGTGTCTAAGGAGTGATGTTCGGTTCGATCGTGCCGCGCTGATTGCGGTCGATTGGAGCAGCGGCGGCGCAGCCGTAGTTGAGAATTCGCAGAACGCGATCGGTGCGCTTCATGGACAGTACCGACACCGTGGCTGTCTCTAGAACGAACAGCCTGCCGTCGCGTGCGGGCAGACCAAGCCATCGAGCGATCAGGATGGCAAGAAAGTGGCCGTGGGCAAAAACGACCACCGGTCCGTCGTCGGACGCTGTGTCGATGCGTTCGATCGCACGGTCAGCGCGGATTCCAACGTCGTGTGCACTCTCGCCGCCTTCGAGTGGGCCGTCCCACTTCGACCACCCGGGTTCGTCTTCCTGGATGGCAGCGTTCGTGCGACCTTCGTACTTTCCGTAGTCCCACTCGAGGAGGTCGTCGTCGAGTTGGAGGGCTCCTGGAGAATGCTCGACGCCGGAGATCTCGGCAGTTTCGCGCGCTCGTTGGAGTGGCGAAGAGAAGCGGTGTGAGAAGGTCCAGCCAGCGAGGGTCGGTCCGACCTGTTTGGCCTGCTCTCGGCCGTTGGTCGTTAGTGGATTGTCGGTGAGCCCGGTGTGTTGGCCGTCTCGGCTCCACTCGGTTTCGCCGTGGCGAACAAGGACGATCTTGGAGGTCATGTCGGATGAGGATAGTCG
>CAZHUR010000435.1:0-2769 GCA_964535395.1 uncultured Acidimicrobiales bacterium | reverse complement strand
CTTGAGGGTCGATCCGAATCTATCGACAAACACGGACACCCATGGCCCGTCGGAGTGGTTACGGCGATACCGATGCAATCTCGACGAGCTGTGCAAACTCGTTGTATTCGTAGTCGGCGGTCTCGTCAGCGAGTGACCATGCCTCGTTGCGGAGGGTCTCCATCGAAACTCCATCTGCAAACGGGTTGTCACGAAGTACCTCGGCGAAGGTTGCAACAACTACCGCCTGGCGGAAATCGACACGTGTCTCGGCCCAGTTTGGGTTGATCTGGCTGGCGCCGACGTTGCGAGAAACTTCGTTCACGTCGCGAGTGTCCGGATCTTCCCAGCGCAGGTTCACACGGCCAAGAACTGCGTCGCTCGATGGGTTGACACCGTCTGCGAGCCGCACTTCGTAGATCGCTGTGGCCTGATGGCCCGCACCCAATTCGCCAGCGTCGATTTCGTCGTTGCGGAAGTCTTCGTCGGCAACCGCTCGGTTCTCATAGCCAATGAGGCGGTATTGGGTCACGATGTCTTCGTTGAACTCGACCTGAATCTTTGCGTCGACCGCAGCTGTGATCAACGTCGAGGTCAGGTCCGCTGCGAAGAGCCGCTCGGCTTCGCCGATGTTGTCGACGTATGCGTAGAAGCCATCGCCTTGGTCTGCGAGTTGTTCCATGGTCGGGTCGCTGAAGCCGTTGAGGCCATAGCCGACCGTGACCAGGCCGATCCCGTTATCTGCTGAGTCTCGGATCGAATCGGCGAGCAGATCGGCGCTGGTGACGCCCGCGTTGGCGAGGCCGTCGGATGCGACGATCACTCGGTTGACCCCGTCGTCACGAAATGCCCGCTCGGCCAGGTCGTAACCAGTAGTGAGCCCAGACTCGAGGTTGGTCGAGCCGCCTGCGCGCAGTTCGTCGATGGCGCTGAGGATGACGTTACGTTCAAGGATCGCGGTCGGTTCCAAGACAACGCCGGAATCACCCGAGTAGGTGACGATGGCGACGGTGTCGCTTGGCTGGAGCTGGCTCACGAGAAGCGACAGCGATTCTTTCACCAGTCCGAGCCGGTCTGGGCTGTCCATCGAGCCGGAGGTGTCGACCACGAAGGTCAGCGCAACCGGTGGACGCTCGTCAGCTTCGAGTTCGGCTGCTTGAACGCCGACGCGAAGAACGTAGGTTTCGTCACCGAATGGCGATGGGCCACCATCGACGCCGAAAGATAGGCCGCTGTCCGGTGCAACGTAGTCGTAGTCAAAGAAGTTGACGTACTCCTCGACTCGTACCGATTCACGTGGAGGGAGCTGACCTTCCCCGAGGTAGCGGCGGGCAACGGTGTAGCTGCCGGTATCTACGTCGAGTGCGAAGGTCGACAATGGGTCCGAGCCCGTGTCGATGAAGGTGCGGATGCCGTAGTCGATG
The DNA here is from genome assembly GCA_964535395.1 of uncultured Acidimicrobiales bacterium. GTDB lineage: Bacteria > Actinomycetota > Acidimicrobiia > Acidimicrobiales > SHLQ01 > SHLQ01. The sequence goes on along the minus strand of CAZHUR010000435.1, from coordinate 1,366 downwards.
AAGCGGCTATCGATGGGAGTGCTACCGATGATCTCGTCGGTTCCGTCTGGACCGATCTCGACGAGGCCAAACAGGCCTTCCTCGGCGTTGCTCGCAACCGTCGTTGGAGGTGCCGTTTGTGGGGGTGCGGTTTGTGGGGGCGCGGTTTGTGCTGGCGCAGGAGCTGGCACAAACGCTTGTTCAGCGTCGCCGCCGCGAGCGACGTTGCTGGAGATGCCGCCGCCTACACCGCCGTCGGATAAACCCGCGTCGATGTCGGTGAAGTTCTCCGACACGGTGCCGCCGAGCAACGTGAGAGCAGCGATTCCAATGACGCCAACTAGGAAGACAAGGAGCATGACCGAAGCAAAGTTCGAGTTCTTTTTGTGGTTTTTGTGAGGGGATTTGTCGTGTTGAGTGGTATTCATGCCTCTAGTACGATCGGTCTTTCGACCTAGTTCCCGTAGAAAATTCTTTTTGGGGACCGCGCTCTAAAACGCCAAAGACCCGAGGCCTCAGCGGCCTCGGGTCTCATGGAAATCTGAACCAGAGAGTGAAGTTCAGATCGTGGGAGCGGGGGTCCGCTCGGACTAGCTGTAGTCGACTGCGAGTTCGACCAAGTCGGCAAACTCGTCAAACTCGTCGGTATCGATCTCCCGTGCGAGCGAGTCGGCTTCTTCGCTGATCGCTACGAGGTCGACCGAGTCCGCGTATGGGTTGTCTCGCAGGATCTCGGCGAAGGCCGCTACGACGGTTGCCTGCTGGAAGCTGGTCGTGGTGTCGGTCCACGATGCTTCGATGTCTCGCATGTCGATGTCCTCGTCGATCTCGATGACCTCACCCGTCTCTGGGTCTTCCCAGCGAAGGCTTACGACACCGAGCTCTGCACGATCGTCGATGTCGAAGCTGCGGTCTAGAAGAACCTCGTAGATGGCGGTGGCCTGGTGACCAGCACCGAGTTCGCCAGCGTCGACCTCGTCGTTGCGGAAGTCGCTGTCGGCAACAGCACGGTTCTCATAGCCAATGAGGCGATACTCAGCTACGACATCTTCATCGAACTCGACCTGGATCTTCGAGTCGATCGCTGCGGTGATGAGCGTCGAGGTGAGGTCTGTTGAGAACAGTCGCTCCGCTTCGTTGATGGTGTCGACGTATGCGTAGAAGCCATCGCTCTGGTCTGCGAGCTGTTCCATCGTGGTGTCGTTGCCACCGTTGAGGCCATAGCCGACCGTTACCAGGCCAATGCCGTCGTCTGCGTCACGGCGCAGTCGGTCGGACAGATCGTCGGCGTTGGTGATGCCGGCGTTAGCGAGGCCGTCGGATGCGACGATCACTCGGTTGACCCCGTCCTCACGGAATGCGTCTCGGGCGAGGTCATAGCCTGCGT
>CAZHUR010000434.1:0-2776 GCA_964535395.1 uncultured Acidimicrobiales bacterium | reverse complement strand
ACGACGAACTGGGCGAAGCCGTCGCCGTTCTGGGTCAGCGTGATACGGATCTCGTCGATCGTGGGCACCGCAGAAGGAAACGGATTCCCGACCATGACGACGAGAAGGAGCGGGATTCCGACCAGCAACACCGCAGACGCGAGGAATGCCGAAAACGCCTGAAAAACCCCCCGACCTTGCCCCCATCTCATTGCGTTGTCACCTTAGCAACACTCCTTAAACCGTGCATTTGCCGAATTGGGTATGTCTGATACTAGTTGAAAGTCATTGAGAAGCAATTCAGAATTGCACGTAAGGGTTCGTTCCAGAGACACCCAGTTCCGGGTAATCGTCTAGGCCCACGGTCCCAAAGGGAGTGACGCGGTCTCCATCGTTCGGCGCAACTTCCGATGTTCTTCCGGAAGAGACAAATCCTCCAGAGAAGCTTGGGAGAGCGGGATTATGAACGTACGGAAGAGCACGCGCACCGGCATCTTGTTGCTGGTCGCGATGGTCGCAACGGTGGTCTTTTCGGCCACGGCCGAGGCACAGATCACAGCTACCTGCAACGGCGTGACCGCAACCATCGTGGGAACGAGCGGTGCAGACAACATCGTCGGCACCGAGGGCGACGACGTCATTGTCAGCTTCAACGGCGACGACGTCATCGACTCCGGTGAAGGCAACGACCTGATCTGCAGCGGCGCCGGCAACGACACCGTCAATGCCGGTTGGGGTGCCAACGAGGTGCTCGCAGGCGCTGGTGACGACAACGTCTACGTCGAAGGCGCCGGCCGGGTGCTCGCCGGCGGCGGTAACGATCAGATCGACTTCGAAGGTCACGTCTACTTCGGCGAAGAGATCTACGTGCACGCCGGTGCCGGCGATGACACCGTGGTGATCCTCGACACCGACGGAGAAGGCGGCATCGGCCAGTCCGCACGAGTCCTGGGCGCCAACGGCCGCGACAGGCTCTACTTCTTCACCAGCGCCGACGTCACCTTCTACGGCGGCAATGGCGAAGACGAGCTGTTGGATGAGGGCGCCGTTGACGCTTACGTAGGCAACCTCCGGGCATTCGGCGGCGCCGGACAGGACTTCATGGTCGCTCCGGTCAACGCTGTGTCGGTCTTCATCAACGGCGGCTCAGGCGAAGACATCCTGGGCTCCAACAACCCCGACTGGGATGTTCGCGGCGGCGCTGACACCGATTACCTGGTCGGCACTGGCATCAACGGCAGCGGCGGCGACGACTTCCTCGCTATGCCCGCCGAAGCTAATGGCGGCTTCGTCCGGGGCGGCGGGGGCGACGACCAGATCCTCGCCGCAGGAACTAGCGGAAACGTTCAAGGCAACGCTGCGCAAGACCTACTGCTCGCAACCGAAACCTTCAGCGGAACGCTCAACGGTGGCAGCGACTCCGACCTGTGCAGCGTGGGCGACTTCGACCGCCGCAACTGCGAGCAAGACGATGTTGAGCACCCGATCGATGCTTCGGACATCCAGGAATTCGCACTGCTGCTCGACTTGTACAGCTGGTGGTACTTGGAGGGCTAGTTCGCCCCACGACAACCACCTCGTCAGTACCGGCCCGCTGTGATTGGCGTATTGTTGCTTGGCGTATCAAGGATCGTTGCTTGACGCATCAAGGAACTCGACGTGCAACACAACGCTGACCATGCCGAACGACGTCTCATCGCCAGGCTCCCGACTTTGGGAAAGAAGCGCCGCGCCAAGGCGATAAAGGCATTCGCCAAACACAAAGGCAATGTGGTTCCGACCTTCACCGAAGTGCCACACGTCTTCGAACACAAACTCGCGAAGTGGCCAGAGAGCTTCCCGGCCCTTAATCTCGCGGCGATCAACGCGACCGGCGGCTCCACCCCTCAGGTTCTGGTGACCGGTGGCCTTGGACAGCACAATGCGCTCATCACCCTGGAAGACGGCAAGGCGCGTGACATCGCCCAAGACTTTGGCCTTGAAGGACCGCTAGACAAAGCCGCCTACAGCATTGCCGTGGGAGACATTGACAACGACGGCGAAGATGAGATCCTGATCGGAACAGATTCAGGTATCCACCTCTACTCCCGCTCGCCAGGCTCGGGCCCCTATACCGAGAGAACACTCGATATCGAGCTACCCGATCGGGCCTACGCATCGACGATGCGGCTCGCTGATACTCGCAAGTCGGGCAACCTCGACCTCTACGTCGGGACCTTTATCCAGCCCCAGTTCTTGACACCTATCCGGTACAACGATCCAGAGATAAGCGTCGATAACGCCTTCTTCGTGAACCATGGCGATGGCACCTTTGTCGACGCGACCGAGGCTGCTGGCCTGACCCTTCATCAGAACTGCTACGAGGTTGAATTCGCAGACTTCACCGGTGATGGCTACCCAGATCTCGTCGTCGCCCTAAACACCGATCGCCCTCGACTGTGGGGCAACAACGGCGACGGCACCTTCACCGAGAAGCACATGCCGGGCGAGTATGGATTTTGGATGGGCTTGGCCGTCGGTGACACAAGCGGCGACGGTCTCCCCGACATCTTCCTGGCGAACTCGGGCAGGACAGTCCCGCTTCCCATGGCACGGGGCGATCTTCGCCGCGACCAGAAGAGCGACCTCGCTTCGAAGCACTACCGCAACGAAGGCAACTACATCTTTCGAGCGGTGAACCACGAAGTCGGAACCGTCACAAACGCATTCGCCTGGGGTGCCACCTTTGCTGACTTCACCAACGATGGGCGCCTGGACCTGGTCGTCACCGAGAACTTCGTCAGCCTGCCCCTTGACC
>CAZHUR010000433.1:0-2776 GCA_964535395.1 uncultured Acidimicrobiales bacterium | reverse complement strand
TTATCCACAGTGCACTGCGTTCAATAGTATGACGAGCCAACCGCTGGAATCGTCACAAGATATTTCTTTCTTCATCGGTCTTTAGACGATCACTTCAAGAGACCCGCTCAATCCAGGGGCCTCGACGAACACAGAGCCCGTGGGCAATAAGTCTTTCCACTTCGAGAGCTGTTTCGCTCGGCTCGAGGGTGACCCGGGTGCATAGCTCTTCGAAGAGCAGCGGGTTCCATCCCAGTGCTTCGAGAAGCGCCGATGACCGAGTGTCGTCGTCGACGCCCGGTTCGACGGTTGTCGGTGGTTGATGGCCGATCATGGCAAACACGTCTTCGATGCAAAGTACCGGGGTTGCGCCGTCGACGAGCAGGCGATTGGAACCGCTCGACGAGTTGGAACTGATCGGCCCCGGCACCGCCCCGACCGGCACGTCACGATCTTGGGCCGCGTCTACGGTGAGCAACGACCCGCCGGACTCGTGTGACTCGATCACGACCACCGCGTCTGAAAGGGCTGCGATGATTCGATTGCGGGCTGGAAAACGCCATTTCAAGGGCCCGAGTCCTGGAGCGGTTTCGCTAACCAAGGTGCCCCGCTCCCCTACCTTGTGCCACAACGCAGTGTTTCGCTTCGGGTAGATCACATCGAGTCCACTGCCGACCACACCGATCGGGCTGGCGCCTTCGACGCTGAGTGCGCCCTCGTGCGCTGCTGCGTCGATGCCGAGCGCGAGGCCGGACACGACCGATACGCCCGCCTCGGTAAGAGCGGCTCCGAACTCGAATGCGACCCGCTTGCCGTAGGACGTGCAGCTCCGGGTGCCGATGATGGCGACGGTTGGGTTTACTGGAATCTGTGCACCCAGTCCGAAGAGAAGGTGGGGTGGTTCGATGTCGGCCTGCAAACGGGTTGGATAATCGTTGCTCCCATGAAGGTGCATCCACATGCGGAGCTGCTGTGCGCTGTTCCAGTACTCGGCCACGTCGAGCGAGGCTGTCGCCGACCGCCATGAGGCAATCCGTTCCGAGCTGAGGCCCTCGATCTGGATCGAACCGCCCGACCTGATCCGTTGCCACGCGTCGGCGGCGCTTTCGCTTTCGAGGAGCGCGTTCAGCCGCTTTGGACCCATTCCGGGGAGGGTGAGCAACGCGGTGACCCACGCAGCCTCGGGAAGATCGGTGTTGCTCATTGACCGAATCCAAACGGGTCGACGCGAAGGGACATCGCAAGGCAGAGTTGTTCGACCGTAACCTCGTCTCCCCCACCTTCGAGGTCCGCGATCGTTCGAGACACCGTCCTCACGCGGCCGACACCGCGTGCGGAGAGTCGACCTTGGCTCAGAGCTGTTTCGAGTATCTTGCGAGCGCTGTCAGTGAGGGGAACGATCTCGTCGAGTTGAGCAGCGGGGATCTCGCCGTTGACCGAGCCGGTTCGCTGTATTGCCCGTCCGCGAGCTTCGGCGACTCGTTCGGCCACCTCCGCGCTCGACTCGCCGTCGGGAGCGCCAAAGAGCTCTGACGGTGCGGGTCGTTGAACCCCGATTCGCAGGTCGAAGCGATCGAGGAGGGGTCCTGAAACTCGGCGATGGTAGCGAGCCCGTGACGAGTCGCTGCATCGACATGCCCCTGGAGCACCGGACTCGCCGCACGGACAGGGGTTCATCGACGCGACGAGCATGACGTTGGCCGGGTATCGAGCGGTGCTGTGGGCTCGGCTCACCCGCACGACCCGCTCTTCGAGGGGTTGGCGAAGGCCGTCGAGGGCTCCGGGACTGAACTCACCCAACTCGTCGAGGAACAGCACGCCGCGATGGGCGAGCGAGATTTCGCCAGGCCGCATCGAGGATGCGCCGCCGCCGATGAGCGACACCGCGGATGCACTGTGGTGCGGGGCCCGAAACGGCGGCTCGACCAGTGGAAGTTGCCCATCGGACAGTTCGCCGGCGGCGGAGTGGATGCGGGTTACCTCCAGCGCGTCGGAGTGAGAGAGATCGCTGAGCAGGCCCGGCAGGCGCCGAGCGAGCATCGTCTTGCCCGCGCCCGGCGGGCCGACCATCAAGAGGTGGTGGCCTCCGGCTGCGCTGATCGCCAGAGCGAGTTTGGCGAGTTGTTGTCCGCGAATGTCGCGCAAGTCATGGCGACTGCGCTTCGGTCGCGGAGCATCGAACTCGCCCCGATCGGGCCATGGCTCTTCGCCATTCAAGGCGTCGATCACCTCGCCTAGCGAAGACACTGGATGCACGGCCTGGTCGAGAAGGGTGAGTTCGGCGTCGTTGCCCGCAGCCGCCACAAGGCGTTCGCACTCGACAGCGTCTCCCATGGGCAGCGCTCCTCGGATGGGACGCACGGTCCCATCGAGGCCGAGTTCACCAAGAAAACCAAAGTTGTCGAGGGCCTCGAGGGGCACCTTCTGCGCGGCGGCGAGGATGCCGACGGCAATAGCCAGATCGAGACTGGGGCCGCTCTTCTTTAAGTCGCTCGGCGCCAGGTTGACGGTGATCTTCATGCTCGGGAACTCAGAAATCGTCGACTGGATGGCAGCGCGCACCCGATCTTTCGCTTCACGACACGACGCATCGGGAAGCCCAACGATCTGAAAGGCGGGAAGGCCGCTGGCAACGTGCACTTCCACGTCGACGGGATATCCGCGTACGCCGATGATCGACGCTGATTTGATGTTTGTATGCATGCCGCTCTCCGAGAGGGTTCAACTTGAGAGAGCGGCTTTCAGGCAGCCGGCACGAGGCCTATGCGAGAGAACCTAGGCCGGGCCTATGACAGCG
>CAZHUR010000432.1:0-2787 GCA_964535395.1 uncultured Acidimicrobiales bacterium | reverse complement strand
ATTTGAATGGCTGTCATGAGCGACGTATCGACCTGCCCGGGCGGATACTTGAATTCGCAGACGCTTGTCTTCGTGAGCCGTCAGGAAATTTCTCAGTGTTGATGTCACGGCTGGGCGTAGTTGGTGGCATCAATACTGTGAGATGGCTTATTCGATCGAGCAGGCGTTCCGAACATTTGGGCCCTCTCTTCTTCGACATGCGGCTGTCCTAGTTGGCCCCGCAAACGCCGACGATTTGGTCTCGGAGGCCATCGTTGGAGCCTTGGTCTCCCCGTCATGGGAGACGGTCGCGAAACATGAGGCGTATCTTCACCGTGCGGTGCTCAATGCAGCGCGCGCTCGTGCGCGATCAAATGCTCGGTCGGCTGCTCGCGAGTGGGCGGTCGTGTTGGCTGAACTTCCTCCCGAGGCCGAACGACTTCCTCGGCCGGATGTGATTGAGGCCGTCAAAGAGTTGTCGGTGCGGCAGCGATCGGTTGTCTTTTTCACCTATTGGGAGGACCTCACCGCTATTGAAGTAGCCGAGTTGCTTGAGATCAGCGAGGGAAGTGTTCGTCAACATCTTGCTCGTGCGAAAGGTCATCTACGAAAGGTTCTGACATGAGTGACTTGCTCGAAGACGAGATCAGATTCCTGGTCGCGGAGATTGTGAACGCAGCGTCAAAGTCAGTCGAAGCACCCCGGTCGACCAGAAGCCATCCTCATGACTTTGAGAGTCCAGACAAAGCCGACGGCGATGGGAGCAAAGGAAGGTTTGTTGTTTTTGCCGCTCTGATTGCCTTGTTGTTCGGGATTGCTGGACTCGTGGTGTTTGGAGGCAATGATCATCAACCGGTGATCACCGACACGCCATCAACGACATCAACAACATCGATGCCGCTGCCGGGCGCGGCAGAGGCGGAGTCGTTGGCTAACGACGGGCGACCGGCATTCTTGGAGCAGGCACGCCGGGAGGCAGTGGAACCGCTTTGGACCGTCGATGGACTAGAGATATTTCGACGCGACCGGGTCGCTGGCGATGACGAGTTCCCTGTTGGGGTTCTCGAACGGCTAGCCCAGGCGCCGTTCCCGGAGCGATTCGGAGAACTTGATCCAAGCAGGGCACGGCGTGCTCTCTCCACAGCGGATCGGACGATATGGGTCGTTCCCAGTGAAGACAACAGAGCGTTCTGTGACTTTGTGGTGACCGGTGACGGATCTGGAGCCTCCTGCACTTCGCACCACGATGGTTTCCAATTGCCCGTGCTGGTCGGTACGGGGGGATCAAGCGGAACGGGATCAACGAGGACGGGATATAGGGCCACGATGGTTCTGAACGAGTCGATCGTCAGGGTTGAAGGAATTCCGGTCGTCAACAACTGGACCCTTGTTGAGTTTCACGGTGATGAGGTTCCTGACGCGCATGAGTGGCGCGACGCTTTCGACGCGCAGTTCCAGTTCACCGACGGGACGGAGATGACGGTTGGCCAGTACAGCGAGCTGTTCGACGATGCTTGTTCAGACCTGAAGGCAGCATTCTTCAGCGGTGGAGAAACCGTCAAGCGGCAATACCTGGAGCGCTTCATTGACAACGCACGCCACCTAAGGCAGGCGGTTTTCGACGAGGTGATCATCGCAATTGAGCTGCTCATGGCTAACTCGGAGGGCTCGTTGCCCCTATCCCTTCAGTGGCGAGAAGCCGTTCGCGATACCGGCCGAATCTGTTTCCAAAGCGAACCGAAAGAGCGTCACGTAGCCATTGTCTCCGACCAGGAGCCACACGACCTCACTATCGACGATTCTAGCTACGCAACAGCAACCGACCCGACGATCGTCCCGACAACCGGCGGTATCGACGGCCCTCCACTCGTCGTGTTCCGCGATGGCGAATGTCGCTATGCGCAACTCGACCCTGAGGTCTGGGAAGGCGATCAACTCGAATTAGGTTGCGACTCAGACAGATACATCGCTCCACTGAGGTTCGCTCAAGGCCCAGAAGAGTACAGGGATTACGTCCTTCAGCTTGTTGTAGCTGAGGCGCCTGCCGACGCGGCATTTGCTGTACTCAACGGCCGCGAACTTCTATGGGTCGTCGACGGTCTCGTCGCCCTCCTACATCGAACGGGAGATTTCGAAATCAGCTTCTTCGATGCGGGCGGCGAACCCCTCTGACCGGAGTCGGACTTATTCGTCGGATTCATCTTTTTGATCGGGTCCCGGTTCGAGGAGCGATTCGCGGCGGGCTAACTCGGCCTCACGCTCAGCATGAGCCGACACCGGAAGAACTCGACGAACGGCTAAAGGCCGACATCGACCCGGTTGCTCTTTCGTGAAGTAGTCGATTGGTGGCGTCTGGATTGGGTTTTTCGTCGTGGTCTCAAAAACGCTTTTCCACGAGCACGCTCAAGATCTTCAGGATCTCGGCGAGAATCGGGTCCTTATATGGAATCCACTCTGTGCGGCCGCCAGAGGTGTCGACCGCAACGGTCTTGCCTGTTCTAGATACGCGTCCGGTGCTCACATGGATCCTGAGATCTCCGTACGTCACGTGCCTGCCGTCGATTCCGGCTCCTTCGAATCGCTTCACCAAATGTTCTAGCGCCGCCAATCGTGCTTGCGTCGACCGATCCCGAGGAAGCAGGTTGTCATCGCCTTGGTCAGATGGCACCACCGCTCCAACGGATGCCATAAGGTCGCATTGGCGAAAAATCTCGGAACGCACGACGGAGTCGACGTCTCGCCAGGTTGCCTCTTCTCCCGAAAGTCTGGAGACAGAAGCGCCTCGAATATCTACCGCGACGTCAGCAC